>DAHUXY010000090.1 GCA_027315505.1 Vulcanimicrobiota bacterium
ATTTTTAACCTCGGACACGGCGTGTTTCCTGGAACGCCGGTCGACGGCGTCCTCGCGTTGATCGATGCCGTGCATGCGTACGATCGACGATGAATCCCGTCGCAACTGCCAGGTACGATGCCGTCGTCCTCTTAGGCTTCGGCGGCCCGACGAGTCCCACCGGGATTCGTCCATTCTTGGACCGCGTGTTGGCGGGCCGGCCGGTGCCGCCTTCGCGCTACGAAGAGGTCGTGCGGCATTATGTCGATATCGGCGGCGTATCGCCGTATAACGAGTTCACGCGGCGGCAAGCGACCGGCGTGCAGCGCGCCTTACGCGAATATGGGGTCGTTACGCCCGTTGTGGTGGCATACCGGCACGTCGAGCCGTTCGTTCCGGAGGTGATGCAATCGCTCGCGCGCGAGCACGCGAGAAGGATCTGTGCGATTCCGCTGGCGCCGCACCAGAGTGCCGCAAGTTGGGATGCCTACGTTCGGAGCGCGCAAGACGCCCTCGAAAATATCGGCGAGGATGCGCCGGTCGTCGACTTCATCGATCCTTTTTTCGATCATCCCGCGTTTATTGCCGCCCACGCGGATCGTCTGGACGATGCGCGCGCGCATCTGGGCGGGGACGACGCGCATAACGCGGCGATCGTGTTCACGGCGCATAGCATTCCCGTGGCGACGCCGGGGTGCGACGTCTACGTGCGACAATTGCGAAAAACAGCCGAACACATCGCCGCGGAGACGGGGATCGCTCGATGGGAAATTGCGTACCAAAGCCGTAGCGGTTCGCCGCGCGAGCCGTGGCTCGGCCCCGACGTTCGCGATGTCATTCGCGGATTACCCGAGCGCGGAATCGGCGCGGCGATCGTCGCGCCGATCGGATTCCTTTGCGACCACGTCGAAGTGCTGTACGATCTCGATATCGACGCACGGTCGATCGCAAACAGTGCCGGCGTACGGATGCAGCGGGCGACGGCAGTGAACGACCATCCCGGTTTTACCCGTATGCTTGCCGAACTGACGCTCGCACGCGCAGAACGCGCGGCCGGTAGCGAGGGAGCGTGATGGCGGTGCGGCGCGTGGCGGTGATCGGCGGCGGCATCAGCGGCCTCGCGGCGGCATATCGTTGCCGGGAATTAGCGCGCGAGCGAGGGCGCGACGTTGCGATTACGGTGTTCGAGCGAGCGCCGCGAGCGGGCGGATGCATTGCGACGCGGTACGATGAAGGCTGCGTGCTGGAGATGGGGCCGGATTCGTTGATCACCGAGAAGCCGGCGGCGTTGGATCTCATCGGGCGATTAGGAATGTCGGACGAGGTGCGGCCGATGTTGACGCAGCATCGCGGCGCCCGGGTCGTTCGAGCGGGACGGCTCGTGCCGATACCGGATGATTTCCGGCTGTTCACGCCCATGTCGCTTGCGGGACTCGCCGGCAGCCGCTTGTTCACGCCGTTCGGCATCGCGCGAGCGGCATTGGAGCCGTTCCTCCCCGCTGCGGCGCCGGAGAGGGACGAGAGCCTAGGATCCTTCGTTTCCAGGCGTTTCGGACGTGAGGTCCTCGAGCGCTTGGCGCAACCGTTGATCGGCGGCATCTACTCCGGGGATCCCTCGCGCTTGAGCATGCAGGCCACGTTGCCGCAGTTGCTCGCCATGGAGCGCAAGCACGGCAGCCTCGTTCGCGCGATGCAGGCGGCGGCACGAAATCAGCCTCCCAGCGCAGCGCCCCGGATGGTGAGCCTGCGCAGAGGGCTGGGCTCGCTGGTCGCGTCCCTTGAGCGCGAGCTTGCGGGAACGGTGCGCACTTCGGGCGAGGTGACGGGATTGCGACGCGGCATCGACGGATGGAAGGTCGCCTTGGCGGATGGCTATACCGTCGACGTCGATGCCGTAATTTGCGCGCTTCCCGCGCATGCGGCCGCGCCGCTGTTCGAAGCGTTCGCACCGCAAACGGCCACATTACTACGCTCCATCGCCTATCACTCGGTTGCGACGGTTACCATGGCCTTCACCACCGCGGACATTCCTGCGTTGCCGCACTGTACCGGTTTCGTGGTGCCGCACGTCGAGAGGCGACGTCTCATGGCGACGACGTTCTCCACCCAGAAGTACGTCAATCGCGCGCCGGAAGGCACGACGATTCTGCGGGCATTCGTGGGCGGCGCGATGCAACCGGAGGTGCTGCGCCTCGAAGACCGCGATCTCATCGCGGCGATGCATGACGAATTCCGGGAACTGCTCGGGATTACCGTGCCGGCGAATTGGTCGATCGTTCATCGTCATCGCGATGCGCTACCGGAGTATTCGGTCGGCCATACCGGCGTCATCGGCGAGATCGAACGCTCGGTCACGGAGATCGGCGGCATCGCGCTTGCGGGGTCGGCGTATCGCGGCGCCGGCATCGCGGATTGCGTCGCGAGCGCGGAACGGGCTGCCTCGGCAGTTGTGGACGCCTTGGAAGGCACGCATCTCGGGGTCGCCTAATGTGCGCGCTGTGGATGCAGAACGCGGCGCCGCCTTAGGGCCCGAGACCTTGCCGCTTCTAGCGCTCGCCCTTGCGTCCGCAGCCCAAGCGCGTCTCCGGCTGCGCGAGAGCGAACCGGCCCTCGCTCGTTCGTTCGTTGCGGCGGTTGCGGCAATGGATGCGGCGGACCTGCGGTATCGCGTGGCGATCGAGAGCGCGCTGCCCCGCCCGGCGGCCCGCGCACTGCTTGAAGCGATGGCTGGGTTTCGCGCCGAGGTAGCGCTAGTACGAAACCGGGCGCGCGTGGCATTGGCCGGCATCTATGCCGGAAGCGGCCGCGCGTACGGCCCTTTCGATCCGCTCGACACGTTCGTGCCCCCGCCGGCGGGCCTCTCGCACGTCGACGGAACGCGATCTGCGACGATCGCCGACGCAGCGCGCTCGCAAGTGGACGATCTGCGCGCTCGCGTTAACGAGCGCGTGGTTCGCGAGCTAAACGACGGGCAAATCGCGCCGCTCCTGGCCGCAAAACGCCAACGGCTAGGGGCTTTCGAGGACGCCGTGCGTTCGTCGCTGCACGCGGGATTACCGGCGGGAGCGGCCGAGGAGCCGGAATTCGGCCGCCTCGCCGTCCAGCTCGCCCAATTGGCAGATGGTTGGTACTAGGGCCGGAAGCGTCGCCGCGCAGCGAGTAAAAGTGTCTCAGTTGGTACAGATTCGATAGCTCGTTTTTTCTTAAACTGGACGCAGAAAGGGGCGCCTTTTTTGAGGGTTTATAAGGTTTGCGGTGCTTGCTTCTTCGGGGAACTCGATATGACGAGCGCGGCCGTCTTGGAACGAGGACTGATCCCCCTCATAGAAGCGAGCATCGCAACGATCGATCTTAGCGACGTCGGGTTCGCGGATTCCACGCTGATGAACGCGGTGGCACGCCTTCTGCGTCGGCGTGAGGCGCGATCCGGCAGGAGGACGTGCCTCCATATCATCGGGGCACGCCCATCGGTCGTTCGACTCTTTCACATCACGGGTCTGGACGCGCACCTGGAATTCTATGACGCGCCCGAGACGACCATGCGATCTGCCGCTGAGGGTTGGACTGCCCGCAAGCCGAGGGCGCGAGCGGCGGTGCACTCGAAGGCGCAAATGTTGTGCGCTGGGGAACGCACGCAGGTCGCGCCGCTAATTTTTCGCGGGCGGTATTTCGATGGTCAATAGTTGGATTCGGAGGGGCGGCTTTTAAGGGGAGACGTGCCTGGGTACGAGATCGAGTATGGATAAGAAACATGCGAAGATCGATCACCTCGAAAGCGAAGAGCGGAAGGAGGAGCTGCGGGAAGCGGTTCTCAGCGCCGACGCAACGGGCATGATCGCGGGCGAAGAGCTGATTACGCAGGCCGAAACGATGCTGCCAATTAACCCGCCGGAGCAACCGGCGTAGGCCGCACGCGGAGCCGCTTAGTCCGCATCGGTTGCGGCGCGCCCGCTACCGCTCAACAGAAACGGACGGGCGAGCTGTACGCCGAGCGCGCCGCAGGCTACCAAAGCAATCGCCGAAGCGATGTGCGACGACGGCCTCACAAGCCATGCGAGGCCGGCCAGCGTCCAAGCGCATAGAATGAAATAGCCCAGCCCCGAGTTATTCATCTCGCGCAGTGAAGGGACGTTGCGCGCCCCTTCGCGTTGGGAGCGCGCAATCCACCAGATGAATGGAACGATGCGCTGTACGTAGCCGATAACGGCGGTCCCGATGAAGAGCCATAGCAGGATCTCGATCGCCGGAGCGATCGCGCCGAAAACGTAGCACAGCGCAGATGCGAACGCTGCGGCTGAACCGGTGGCGCCATAGGCGAACGTCTCCCGCTGGTACGCCGGATTTCTGGCGCGGCCGATAGCGATGAGTTCGGTACCGAAGAGTACCGAGAGTGCGACCGCAGCCAACCCTCCCAACATACGTCCCGAAGCCAGAGCAACGGCAACGACGGTTGAGCCGATGGTGAACGTCAGGGCATGCGGCTCGCGATTCACACGTTCGAACATGCGTAAGAGCCGGAACGTGATCGCGGTAATAATCGTCACGAAAAAACCGGCGAGTCCGAAGGCGGCGTGATAGCGTAGGAACCCACTCACCGAAACGCCGTGCGCCAGTAAGTCGGCCATCCAGGTGCCGATGGCCATCGTCGCACCAAGCCATAACAGCGCGAGCAGCGACGCTCGAACGGGGATCGGCGGTCTCCCGCGCATGGCCGTGGCCACCAACACGAGCAGTTCGATACCAAGTCCGGCGAGCGCGAGCGCTCCGCCGGTGCGAACCCATGCAAACGCGCCTTCTTGAAAGCCCAGTACGATGCAGGCGGTACCGGCCGTAGCGATGAGCGCGTGCACGATCGCGAGGCCCGGGAATCGCAACGGCGCCATCGCCACGACCGGAACAAACTGGTAGAGCAAACCCAGCGCCACCATCAGGAAGACCCCTACGGCGAGTGCGTGAAGCAGCGCCAGGGGGGCGACGGTATCGACGAGCGTCCAAACCATCGTCGCGGCGAGCGTCACGAGCGCGATCGAAACGAAGAGCAGCGGTATGTGCGGCGGCGGGACCGTC
>DAHUXY010000197.1 GCA_027315505.1 Vulcanimicrobiota bacterium
TAGTGCTGCACGAAATCGCACCGTGGTCCCACGACGTGATCGCGATCGCGCTCGACGACGACCAGGGCGCATATATCGACAACGACACGTGGCCGGCGCCCCATTGGCACGCATACATGAATTGGCTCAAGACCACGGTGCAACACACCGTCGGCACGCGCGTCCCGCTGTTTATCAACACCTATCAGATGAAAGTTACCGCGTCAGCGCCGGTGTGGGCGTGGGGCAACTGGTACCAGAGCGACGCTTATCGCATCGGCGATCACGATCTCGCGCAATTGGCATTTTCGACCGGGCTTCTGCAGACCCAACCCCACCGGCCCGTGATGACGAGCGAATTCCAAGCCGGCTGGCTCCAGGGCGCCGGCGAGATTGCGCCGCGGCCGGCCGCGCCTGAAAACACCACGCTCGCGTTGCATCAGATGTTGCAGCAGGGCGCGCACGGAGTGGTGAATTTCCCGGTTCAAGATACCCTCAATCCGCCCGGGTGGGAAGCGCCGTGGGCGAACTGGTCGTATGCCTGGGATGCGGCGTTGACGCGCACGGGCGAGCCGTCGCCGCGCTATGCTCCCACCGCGGCTTTCGGGCAGCTCGTGCGACGATACGGCACGTACCTTGCATCGCTCCGGCCGCGCAGCGACGCATCGATCGCGTGGCTGACGAGCGCGTACGAATCCGCGCTGATGAACGACCGGCGCGTGGGCGAACTCGCGGCGCTGACGATCGCGAACCAACAACGCTGCCGCGCGCTGGCCCTGACGTGCCGCTTGGTCGATCTGCGCTACGACAGTTTGCACGATCTGCTGCGGACGCACGTGCTGATCGTTCCCGCGACCGGGTTTCCGCTGCGATTCACGCCGCGCGTGGTAGCGTTGCTCCGCGCATTTCGGGAGCGCGGCGGCACGGTCGTCACTAATGCGAACGATGCGCTCGCGGCGGGCGCTCGTTCCTCGACGGGAGGCATAACCGACGCATCGCTCCTGCTTTCACCCGACGGGCGCTCGGGCGTACTCGACGTTATGAACCCGGGCACCGTCGCGCGCGCGACGGCGCCGGCGGCGATCGATCTCGCGGGGCGACGCATCGTCATACCGCCGATCAGCATCCCGCAGGGAGGCGCCGTCGATCTGCGCATCGGGGCGGACGGTACCGTTACGCAACTCCACGGCGGGCCGGCCTCGCCGCTAACGCCGGCACCGATTGCCCCCGCGTGGCGGGCCGTTCCCAACGGGCGCGCGGTGGCGTACCGCGCCGACGTCCTCGCCGATGGCGAGCGGGACGACGTATTGGATAACGGCATCGTGCGAGTCGTCGTCGCTCCGGGAGCCGGCGCGCGCGCCTTTGTCTTCACGCGCGACGGCTCGGAGAGCAACGCGTTCACGACGATCGGAGCGTTTCGCGACGACGTGCAGACGCCGGCCACGCCGTCTCCGCGCGACTACATCGCCCGCTACACGCACCCGCTGGAGGCCGGAACCTTCAATCGCGCCTATCGTTGCGCGCTCGACGTCGCGAATCCAACCCGTGCCCTCGTGCGCTGCGATTACACCGCACCGGACCTGGGAAATGGCGGCGTGCGTTTTCGTAAGACCTACGAACTCGCGGCCGGCTCGCGTGCGCTCGTCGTGACGCTTGAGGCATCGGCCCCCGGCCGCTCGCTGAGCGCGTTCGCCCTTCCCTCCTCGTTGACCGTAACTTGGCCCGCCGGGGCGCAACATTCGAGCCTGGAGCGCAGCGGATATCGCCTCGATCAACTCGATTATCCCGCCGGCACGCCGACTCGAATCGAGCTGCGCCTGCAAGGAGCATCGGGCGGCGGCGCGAATCGCCGATAGTCGTCCACGGGGAAGTGGCGGAACGGCAGACGCAGCCGCCTCAAAAGCGGCCGGGGCAACTCGTGTGGGTTCGAATCCCACCTTCCCTACCATCTCCGGCTCGCTCGTCGAAGCTTTTCGGCGTCTCGGTAGCGAATCGGAGGCGTGATGACGCAGACTTCCGCTCGCACGTTCGTTCCCGGGTCGCTTCGCGGCGAATTGGCCGTTCCCGGCGATAAATCGATCTCGCACCGCGCGCTGATGCTTGCCGCGCACGGCACCTCACCGGTTCGCATTACCAATCTCAACCCGGGCCGCGACGTGCGGGCAACCCTCGAAGCGCTTCTCGCATTGGGCGCCGTCTGCGCAACCGATGGCGGCGATATCGTGGTCAGCGGCGGCCGGCTACGCGAATCGCCGGCTCCGCTGGATTGCATGAACTCCGGCTCGACCGCACGGATGATGCTCGGGCTCTGCGCCGGCGCAAATATCCGGGCTCGCTTCGACGGGGACGACTCGCTTCGCAAGCGGCCGATGG
Source organism: Vulcanimicrobiota bacterium (assembly GCA_027315505.1). Classification (GTDB taxonomy): domain Bacteria; phylum Vulcanimicrobiota; class Vulcanimicrobiia; order Vulcanimicrobiales; family Vulcanimicrobiaceae; genus DAHUXY01. The sequence goes on from DAHUXY010000197.1 coordinate 2,353, forward strand.
AACCGGTTGCCGCGCAACTGCGCGCGTTCGGAGCGAAGATCCGTACGACCGACGGGCGCATGCCGGTTGAGTTTTTAGGAACGCCGGAGATCCAAACCACGCACTTTATCTTGGTATCCGCATCGGCGCAGATTAAATCGGCGCTGCTGCTCGCCGGCCTCTATGCGGCCACGCCGATCGTCATCTCCGGGGACCGGGCATCGCGCGATCATACCGAACGCCTGTTGCAGTATTTCGGGGCCGATATTTCGTGGGACGGAAAAACCATCGCGCTGAAGTCGACCGCGCTGACCCCACGCGACATCGACGTCGCCGGCGATGCATCGGCCGCCGCATTTTTTATTACCGCGGCGACGATTACGCCCGAGAGCGCAATCGTCATTCGCAACGCCGGGGTCAATCCGACCCGCACCGGGCTGATCGACGGGCTGCTCGCGATGGGTGCCGCGATCGAATTCCGCAACACCCGCACCGTCTCAGGCGAACCCGTTGCCGATATCGCGGTCCGTCACGCGGAGTTGCATGCAACCACGATCGGCGGCGAGCTTGCCGTTCGCGCCATCGACGAGATCCCGCTCCTGGCCGTAGCGGCGGCGTTCGCGCAAGGCTCGACCAAGATGACCGGCATCGGCGACCTGCGCACGAAAGAGTCGGATCGCATCGCCGCCATCGAGCGATTGCTCGCAGCCGTGGGGATCGCGATGGAAACGCTCCCGAATGGTATCGTTGTGCGGGGAGGCGCGCCGCAAGCGACCGGCCGCGTGCTCGAAACCGAGCACGACCATCGAACGGCGATGGCGGCGGCGGTTCTCGCCTGCGCCGCGGGTCCGATTACGATCGATCGTGCCGATAGTATCGATGTGAGCTTTCCCGCATTCATCCCAACGCTTCAGAGCGTCCAACGCCCGTGAACGTGGACGCACCGGTCTATACCGCCGACGAATTTCAACGCGAATCCGAGTACCTCGAGACGCTCCTATGGGAGGCGATCGCGCTACAGCCCGGTAGCAAGGTGCTCTTCTGCGGCTATGGTCCCGACGGCAGGCACGTCCAGCGCGCGGTGCGCGAGGGGGCCAAGGTTACGGTGATCGAGCACCGCAACGAGCAGATCAACGCTTTCGCGCATTTGGGCGCGACGCTGCTGCGGGGAAGCACGTCGGTCATTCCGGCCCGCGACGCGTCGTTCGATCTTGCGATTTCGTTCCACTACCTGCACGAGATCGATCCGTTTTTTCACGCACAGGTGCTGTTCGAGTTGTCCCGCGTCGCCAAGCGCATCGCGCTGGTCGAGCCCGCGCCGCCGGCCGACCCGCTCGGCAAGCGCATCGCATTACTCTATTCGCAGGCAAAGCGCGAACTGGGGCAATTCGAATACTATCAGCCGCTCGAATATTGGAAGAAGCTGCTGCAATCGGTAAAGGCCGACGTATCGCAGCACGTGTTCGCGTTTGCAAAGGTTCCGCCGCGCGAGTATCTGCTCGATACGATCGCGTTGCTGATCGACACGATCGAAGTCGAAGAGGCCCCGGCCTTGTACGTTGACGACCTGCGCGAAATCGCCAAGCGCTCGGACGTGCAACTGCTGCCGCCTCCGCGATACGTGCTCGTCGGTGCGGCGCTCGGCGATTTGATCGTGCCGTCGTTTACCCAGCGCAGCACGCAGAACGCCATCGCGACCCGCCCGTCGGCCGCCGTGGTGCCGTCGCCCGCGCCCGCGCAGGGCGCGCCCGCGGCGCCGATCGTCAGCCAAGAGACCGGCTATGAATTTCCGCCGATCGATCCGCCGTCTTCAGCGGCGACGCCGCATGCGGCGCCGGTTTCTGCCGGGCCCCCGCCGGAAGCCTCGTTCGGAGAGAGTGCCGGGTTCGGCTTTGGGTCGCCCGAGCCGGTGCCGGGCTTCTCCCCGGGACTGCCTTTTGGAGCGCCTACGCCGCCGGATGCCGCCGCCGTGCCCCCGCCGCAGCCTTATCCCTTCGGCGCGCCGTTTGCCATGCCGGGCGAGAGTGTCGCATTCGGGGTGCCACCCGAAGGGGTTCCACCGGAGTCGTCGTGGGAGTGGGAGCCCCCCGAGGACCCCGAAGCGACCTAGCCGGCGCTGCCCAACAGGGCACGAAGGATCAGGAGCAGGCGCACCACGCGCCCGACGGCGTCCCGGAGCCGGGAGCCGATGGCCGAAAGCCGCGCGAGCTGCGTCGAGCAGCCCTCAGCGGCGATCTGCAGACGCGTCAGGTCACGCGAGAGCTTGGCCGGATCGACGATTGCTAGCGCCGCCTTCTGCGTTCCCGCGGCGTGGCGCCGCAGCCGCGCAGCGGACTGCCCGGCGACCGCTCCGCCGGCGGCGATCAGCACCAGCGCGCCAATGCAGCCCGCAATCAACACCCACAGGCCAAGATGCGCCTGCGCCATCACGCGGCCGAATCGCTCGATTTCGATTCAGGCTTCGGCTCCGCAGGCTTGGATTCGCTCGCGGCTGCGCCGTTCGACGGGCGAGAATCGGTGATGTAAAATCCCGAGCCCTTGAAGAGGATCGGGGCCGGATTAAAAACGCGTTTGAGCGCGCCGCCGCACTTGGGGCACGGGTCGGTATGATTGGCATCGAAGCCATGGCGAATCTCGGTCACGGCTTGGCATTGGGAGCATTGATAGTCGTACAACGGCATGCTGCAGAGTATACCGAACCCTAGCAGTCCCGGTCAACGACTGCTAGAGGTCTGTGAGCAATCCATCATCGCGGCGGTACTCGGCCAAACCCTTGAAATGGAGTAAAGCCTCGTCGAGGGCGTGCGTGAGGCGCCGCCCGTGCTTCCAGCGGTCCATCAGGACCCCGACGCGGCCGCCGTAGGCCGGATAGGTCAACTTCACGTGCAGGCGCGACCGAGAGGTCTTGCGCTCGATGCGGAAATCCAGGCGCCGGCGAAGCGAATACGCCCCCACGAGCGAGAGGTGGTAGTTCGCGATATATTGGTCGACTTCGTAGAGCTGCTCTTCTTCGCCCGGTACGCTCGCTCGCAAGACGACTTCGCTCCCCAGCGCGATAGCGTTGCCGGGATGCGCCAGCTTTGCGCTACGCAGAATCGAGAGCCAGACGGGCCACTTCTCAACCGCACAGAGCAGCCCGAAAGCGTCCTCCGCGGACGCGTCGATGTCTAAACTGGCGGCAAAAGAGCGTTGGCTTGGGGCGAGGGTTTCGGTAACAATCGCCATGTCGGGATCGTTCGATACCCCACCCGTTGTGCCTGCTTTTGTCGCATCCACTAGACTTGGTGTCGACTCGCAGGGATCGGCAGGCTTCCGTCGCCCGCGGCACGCGCAAAAGCCACCAGGGTTTGCACGCCGACCGGCAGGGCTGCCTCGTCAATGCGAAACTGGGGCGAATGCCCCGAATGGGTCGAGCCGGCCGCTTCGCTGCGGATCCCCAGCCTGATGTGGAGCCCCGGCACGCGCTGCGCAAAGTAGGCAAAGTCTTCACCGCCCATCGTCGGGGGAAGACGCTCGACATCGAGCCGGCTGTGCTCGTGCATGTAGGCGGCGAAGCCCTCGGCCAAGAGCGGGTCGTTAACGACCGGCGGATAGCCCTTGACGATGCGCACCTCTGCCGTTGCTTGGTATGCGGCGGCAATGCCGTCGACAACGCGCCGCACGCGGGCTTCGAGCGCGTCGCGAATCTCCGGTTCGTGAGCGCGCAGCGTCCCGGTCATCTGCACTTCGTCGGCGATCACGTTATTGCGATACCCTCCGGAGATCGTTCCGATCGTCACGACGACGCTTTTGAGCGGATCGGTCTCGCGCGCTGCGATATTCTGCAGCCCGAGGACGATCGCGCTCGCCGCCGGAATCGCATCGACGGAGGTGTGCGGATAGGCTCCGTGGCCCCCTTTTCCCCGCACCGTAATAAAGAGTTCGTCCGCCGACGCGTTGACCGGCCCCGGCGTAATCCCGATTTGGCCCGGAGCGATCCGCGGGTCGACGTGCAGCATCGCAATCGCCTCGACCGCAGGATCATCCAACACCCCCTCCGCGATCATGGGCTCGGCTCCGCCGGGCCCTTCTTCGGCCGGTTGAAAGATCAGCACGACGGTACCGTGCAGTCGCTCGCGCATCCCGGCCAGGACGCGAGCGGCGCCCAGAAGCATCGCCGTATGCGCATCGTGTCCGCAGGCGTGCATCTTCCCTGCGATTTCGGAGGCAAAGGGCAGCCCCGTGCGCTCGGTAATCGGCAGGGCGTCCATATCGGCGCGAAGCCCTACCACGCGGCCGGGAAGGGCGCCGCGAACGATGCCGGCGACGCCGGTCTTAACGAGGCGGCGATGCTCGATGCCCAGCGTATCTAATTCGCGTTCGACCAGCGCGCACGTCTCGTGCTCTTCAAAGCCGAGTTCCGGGCGCCGATGGATGGCGCGGCGTAGTTCGATGACGCGTTCGATAACGTCGGTATCTGCTTGGGCGATCATGATCTTCGAACTGCGGCGGCGGTGGCGAGCATCCCTCTCGCGAAGGAAAGCCTCGCATGATCAGCCCCGATATCGCCTTCGCGCTCCTGGTCAACCGAACGGCTCAAACGTTCGAGCAGTCGCAGCCGGCGTACATGACGTATCGCGAGCGCACGCACGTGACCGGAGCGAATCGCGTGCAGGATATCAACCGGAGCGTGGCCGTGCGGGTCGCCGACGATGCCGCCGTCATGCAGGACCTGCCCAATGGCGCACGGCGAACCGGCCAAGCCTTCCCAATCATCCCCTCGTTCGATCCGATTTCGAGTTTTGGATTCAGCTATTTTGCGAATCTCAAGCGCGTCGATATCAGCCTGACGCGGGCGAAGCCATGGTATTTTGCGATTCCGGCGCCGGATCCAAGCGTCAACGTGACCGTGGCGTACAATAGCTTCTTCGTCCCGACGTACGCGCCCGATTCCACCGCCGCGGCGGTGCATCTGTTGCTCGCGCCAACCCCGCGTTTTCATGGCTTTTATCCGGCCGACATCACCGAGGACCCGGCCACGCACTTACCTTCGCGCATCGTGATGCGCTCGACCAGCGACGACGAGCAAATTCTGCTGGATTATCACGTCATCGACGGCTACTGGCTGATCACGCACGGCGTCTATTCGGCGACCCAACACGTCGCCTTCATGACGTTCAAAGTGATTGCCGACATCACGTTCGACCGATTTACGTTCCCCACGCTTCCTCCGGACCCCGCGCTCGCACCCGCGCCGGCGCCGAGCCCATCCGCCGCAGCCTCCTCCGGGCCGGCTCTGCGCCGGGCGCGGACTCCGGTGGGCGGCGCCTCATCCGAAACCCGTTCTCGGGGCCGTGGTGTTGAATGAGCAAGGAGTAACGAGCATGAAGATTGGCATTATCGGCTCTGGAAACATCGGCGCTGCACTGACACGCCGCTTTCGCGCAACCGGTCACGAGGTTGCCGTCGCTCATTCCCGCGGGCCCGAAACCTTGCAAAGTCTTGCTGCGGAGACCGGAGCCACAGCGGTCACCACACGGGACGCGGCTCGCGGCAGAGACGTCGTCATCGTTACGATTCCCGAGCGGAACGTAGCGGATCTCCCAGCGGACTTGTTCGCGGGCGTTCCCGATGACGTCGTCGTCGTCGACACCGGAAACTATTACCCGCAACAGCGCGACGGCCGCATCGAACCGATCGAGAACGGTATGACCGAGAGCGAGTGGGTTGGGCAGCAACTGCATCGGCCCGTGGTCAAAGCTTTCAATAACATTTACGCGCAGCATCTTCTTGAACATGGAAAGCCCAAGGGGACGCCGGGGCGGATCGCATTGCCCGTCGCCGGCGACGATCCCCGGGCGAAGGCCGTGGTCATGCAGTTGATCGACGACATCGGCTTCGATCCGATCGATAGCGGAACCATAGCGGATTCCTGGCGGCAACAGCCCGGATCACCGGTGTACGCCATGGACTTCGATGCAGCCGGGGTGCGGCGCGCGCTCTCGGAGGCCGAGCAAGAACGAAAGCCCGAGTGGCGTGGAACCGCCGGCAGCCCCGGCACATTCGAAGCACCGGCCTAACGAAAAAGCGCAGCGCCTCCGGCGACGTTGAAAGCATCTACATCGAAAAGACCCGGTCTTTTGACCGAGTCTTTTTGACGTAGATGGCGGAGAGGGAGAGATTCGAACTCTCGGAACGCTCATCACGTTCGTCCGCTTTCGAGGCGGGTGCCATCAACCACTCGACCACCTCTCCGTGGGTTCGGATTCTGTTTCCGAAGCGTGCGTTACTACAGCGTCGGGGCTTTGAAACCTTCTTCTGCGACGGGTTGGCGCTTGGCGCGGAAGAAACGCTGGAGTTGATCGGAGGCTTCGCTTTCGAGCACGCCGGCGGTGACTTCGAGGCGATGGTTGGTGTGCGGCGAGCGCAGGATATCGAAGGCGCCGCCGTCGGCGCCGCCTTTGGGGTCTCGCGCGCCGTAGACGACGCGTTTGAGACGCGCGGCGATAATCGCGCCCGCGCACATGACGCAGGGCTCTTTCGTGACGTACAGCGTGGCTTCAGAGAGCCGCCAGACCCCAAGGGCTTCGCAGGCCCGGCGAATGAGCAGCATCTCGGCATGCGCGGTGGCATCGGGCCGGGATTCTTTCTCGTTCTTCGCCTCGAGGTGCAGCCCGCCGCTGATCAAGACGGCGCCGATCGGCACCTCGCCGCAGGCTGCTGCAACGGCGGCGAGCTCAAGAGCGCGCCTTAGGTGGGCCACGTCGTCGGCGGCGTGCGGTGCTTCGGATTCGTTCATGCAATATCGGGGAGATGGTGCGCCCGGAGGGATTCGAACCCACGGCCTCTGCCTTCGGAGGGCAGCGCTCTATCCAGCTGAGCTACGGGCGCCCGTCCTGTCCGTCTGGTAACGGACCGGTAGTGGGGATGTGCTTGAAGAGATCCAGCTTATGGTCCACGAGGCCGCGGTAGAACTTACGCACGCAATCGGGATGCCCGAAGAAGTACGTTCTCGCATAGGCAAGATCGTCGCCCGAACTATCCGGAACGTAATGCGAGATTTCGATCTCTTCCATCTGCTCGCGATCGACCGGATGGGGGCAGAAATCGCACGGAATCGTTGACATGGGCTACAGCGTACCTCAGAGAGCGTCGTGGCCGCCATGGCTTAGGCGGCCACTCCCCTCAAAACATGGTGACTCGGGCAAGATTCGAACTTGCGACCAAGGGCTTATGAGTCCCCTGCTCTACCACTGAGCTACCGAGCCGGAAAGTCGTCTTTTCGACACCGCAGTGTACCAAAACCCTCCCACAAGGTGCAACTACCCCAGGCGTATAACCGACCGCCCCATAGGTCGCGTTTGCGACAAGGGGTGTTTATGCGGGTGGTTTTACAGCACGTTCTCTCTGCCGCGGCGGCTTTTGTTTTGCTCTGCGGCGCGCTCGCGCCGCTCCCGGCCCGCGCGGATGACGCGGCCGCGTTATTAGCCAAACACCGCGCTTACGTCGGTTGGCAATTGGGAGACGGCAGCGTCCCGGGCTTGCAGCTAACGCGCGAATTTCGAACGCCCAAGGGGAAGGTGACCCAACGCGCGACCGAGATTCGCGCCGGAATGCTTCTTCGGCGCGATTATAGCGACGCCAAAACCGGCCTGACCGACTCATTGGGCTTCACCGGGCACATCTTCTGGGAGACGAACTACAACGGCTTCGTCACGCCGATCGTCGGCACCGGCGCAAGGTTGCAGTTAGCGACGGACGTGTTGTTTTCCGAGGGAACCAGCGAACTTCCAGGGACGCTGCACGGAACCGGAACGGTCGGCGGCAAGAGCTATCCAATCGTTCGCGTCGCAATGGGCGGGGCGGCCCCCATCGATCTCTACGTCGATCCGCAGACCGGAGCCTACGTCCGCGCGGTGATCGATCCCGGCAGCAGCGAGGAAACGACGTATACGATTGCCTCGTATATGTCGATCGCGCCCGGGAAACGCATGATCGGTTCGTTTCGCATCGGCGACGGCGGCGGCATGTATACCTATACCACGTCGCGCATCGATCCTGGGGTAACCGCCGCCGAATTGCATCCTCCGGCATCCCAAGCACGATGGGCCTTCGCCAACGATCGCCCATTCAAGATCCAAGTCACCGGCGATCGCATTTACGTTGACGCAACGGTCAACGGCGTTCTTGGCACGTTTATTTTGGACACCGGCGATTCCGGCATAACCCTAACGGATCAGTTCGCAGATCGCGCTAAAGTCTCGAATATCACCGATTCCTTCGCTTGGGGTATCGGCGGCGTATTCAAAACGCGTACGCGGCGAGCGAAAAGCATCGTAATCGGCGGCAACACGCTTTCGAATACGATCGTGCAGACGTACAACAATCATTATCCGCGTCAATCCGATCGCGTCAATCCGGACGGGTTGATCGGTTTCGATCTGCTGGCCGGCGCGCTGGTCACCCTCGACACGGCGAACCACACGATGCGCATTCAGAACCCTGCGACCGCACGGCTCGATACCTCGGTGGGCCTCCCGTTGCTCGCCGATCTCGCAACCGACACGCCCTCGGTGCCCGTTACGCTGGACCGAAAGGTTACCATCAACGCGACATTCGATACCGGCGATCCGTCGTTGATTATTTTTTCGACGGCCCTGCTCGACCACGGGCTGACGATTTTGACGGGTCGAGCCATCGTCGGCGGCATGGGAGGCGCCGAATTGATGCGATGCGGCCAGATCGACTCAATTAACCTTGGCCCGATCGTCTATCAAACGCCGATCGCGTGCGCTTCGCGGGGATTCTCGAAACATGCTGGGTTGATCGGCTTGGATTTTCTACGCCACTTTAATTTCGTCTTCGACTACCCGCAATCGATCATCGTCATGACCCCACATAAGCGCTAGAATCGCTTTCGTACAAGTGGGGACGCATCGATGCCTCCCCACTCGTGGATCGTTCGCCGGTTGTAGCTAGGCAGACGTCACGGCGATCTTCTTGGGCGAAAGCGGCTTTACCGGGGTCAGTTCGACCTTCAGAATGCCGTTATTCACCGTCGCCGTCACCGCGTTGGCGTCGAGATCCTGCGGAAGGGTGACCGAACGGGAGAACGATCCCCGGCGCATCTCGCGACGGTAGTAGCGGACGTCTTTCACTTCGCTTTTGTCGGTATGTTCGCCCGTGATCGATACCGTACCGCCGCTGATTTCGACGTTGATGTCCTCGGGTTCGAGGCCGGGGACGGACATTTCAAGCACGTACTTGCCGTCTTGCTCGTAGAGATCGATCGGCATGCCCGCGTGCCCGAATGCCGCCGGCCGTTGCCAATCCAGAAACGAGTCGAACATTTGATCGAGTAGCGCGAGATCGTCGGTACCGCCTTTTACCTTTACTAGCTGAGCCATGATTCTTCGTGTCCTTTCGGATTGTATGAGAAGCGCGGGACTGGCCGCACCGCGAGAATACTGCGGCGATAAGAAGAATTGGTGAGTGTTCTTCGCGAGCTCTTCCCGGCCCGAGACTATAAAAAGCTTATGGCGCGCACGGCGCAACGCAAGCAGAGAGCGGCACGCTTCGTCGCCCGTCGTGCGACCGCCAGGTTGACGAAGGAGGCATTTGATGAACACCACCAAGAGTCTAGATATCAAAGAAGAGATCATTGAAGAACTCGCATACGATCCGCGGATCAACGCGGACGATATCGCGGTTACCGCCAAGGAGGGCGTCGTAACGTTACGCGGCACGGTCCCCAATTTCAATCAAAAATGGGAAGCCGAAGATGCCGTGAAGCGCATTCGCGGCGTACGAGGAATAGCCGACGAATTGACCGTCGATCTTCCGTCCGCGCACGTGCGGACCGACAGCGATATCGCGCTAGCAATCGAGCGCCGTTTCGTTTCCAACACGATCGTTCCGAGCGCGGTAAAGTTCGTCGTAAAAGACGGCCACGTCACGCTGAGCGGCGAGGTTCCCTGGTACTACCAATCCCAGGAGGCGGCGTACGAAGCACGGCGCGTTATCGGCGTCCGGGACGTCACCAACCTCATCAGCGTGATGCCGGCACCATCGTTCAAGACCGACGAAGTAAAACGGAAAATCCACTCGGAGCTCCAGCGGATGGCCGACCTTGACGCGAAGAAGATCGCCGTCTCGGTTTCGGACGGTAAAGTAACGTTGAGCGGCAGCGCGAGGACGTGGTTCGAACGCGAAAAGGCCGTGCAGGCAGCCTGGAGTATTCCGGGCGTGACGTGCGTCGACAACTTTATCGCGATCGACTAGGGTACGCACATGTTGAAAGTGATCGAAGTGCTGGCCGAGTCCGGCAAAAGTTGGGAAGATGCGGCGCAGAACGCTGTAAAGCAGGCGGCCGAAACGCTCGAGGGCGTCAAATCGATATACATCCAAAACTTCGAGGCGACCATCGACGACGAAGGGGCCATCGAGAAGTATCGCATCAACGCAAAGATCTCGTTCGTGCTGAAACGCTGAAGCGGCCCGCAGGCATAAAGAAAACGGGCTTCGCATTGCGAAGCCCGTTCTGCAGATGGTGCGGTCGGAGGGACTCGAACCCCCAACCTACAAGTTCGTAGCCTGTTGCTCTATCCAATTGAGCTACGACCGCACGCGTCGCCCTGCGGCGACCTTCCCGGATACGTCGTATCGACGTTTTTTCCTTCCCGGTGTATCGATTCGGAGAGGGAGGGATTCGAACCCTCGATACGCTTTTGGCGTATGCTCATTTAGCAAACGAGTGCCTTCAGCCGCTCGGCCACCTCTCCGCGATCGCACCCCGGGGAGGTGCGCCGACGACTATACCACATCGGCGCAGCGCTCACCTATCGGACTTCTGTCGCTTCGGCTCACTCTTTCGGAGCGGACGGCCCTTCGAGCGGCTGTTCTTCAACGAATTCCGCGTGCACCGGAGCCGCGTGGACCGGCGCCGGAGCGACGATAACGGGTGGGGCCGTGCGACGCCGCCCCAGCAATGCGTCGATGCCCAGCATCCGTCCCGTCGGTAACACAATATTAATCGCGGAAAGCGCGAGCATGGCGGCATCGATTCCGGCCACGCCCTCGGCCGAACCGAAGGCGCCCTTCGCGGCCATGTAGTTCAAGGTGAGCAGCACCCCCACGAATCCACCCAGGCGCGTAAACACGCCCAACAGCAGAGCGCAGCCCGTCAGCACTTCACCTAAGCGCACGAGCTCGGCAAAGATGGCGATGTTGGGTTGCACGACGTTGACGAGAAATTGGTGATAGGGTCCCGTGGTCGACGTCGCGGCCTTTGCGATAAATCCAACGATAAAGCCGTTCGGCGGCATGTACATCGCGCTCTGGGTGAATTTTCCGACGCCGTGAACGATCCACGCGGCGCCGGTGAATATGCGTAGCACGGCTAACCAGAACGCGTAGGTCTTAGGTGAGGGCAAGGTCATGCGGATATCGGCTCCTTTTGCCCGCGCGCGATGCGCGCGATCAGTTGCGCTGCCGCAAGGGCGGCCTGAGGGTGTGCGGTACGCCGCTGCGCACCGATCATTTCGCGGCGTTGCTCGTCATCGAGGACGCGCGTTATCGCGATAGGCAGTTGGTCGATGTCCGCGCGAACCGCCGCACCCCATTCGACCAACAGTTGCGCGTTGCGTTCTTCCTGGCCGGGCAACGGTTTGCACAAGACCATCGGGATCTGCGCGCAGAGGGCCTCGGCCGTGCTTAGGCCGCCCGGCTTGGTGACGAACGCATCGCACGCGTGCATGTAATCGTAGACGTTATCGACGAACCGCAGAACGCGCACCGGATAGGTTACCGATGCGGCGGCCTCAAGGACGCGCCGTTCGACGCGGCGGCTGTTGCCGACGATCACAACGGCCCCAATCGGGGCTTCGATACGCTCGAGCGTCCGAAGCATGTGCTCTAGCGGGCCGATCCCCAAACCCCCGCCCATCATCAGCACGAGTTTACGAGCGCGCGGGAGCCCGAGCCGTTCGCGCAGCAGTTCCTGCGGCTCGTCGCTCGGGGCGAAGCGCGGATTCACGGGGATTCCCGTCACGGCGATGCGCGAGGCCTCCACGCCGCGCGCGAGCATGACTTCGCGAATCGCCTCGGTCGATTCCGCATAACCGTCCACGTTCTGGTGGATCCAAAATCCATGGACGGCGAAATCGGTCAAGACGCCGACGACCGGCGGGGCGTCGTCGTACAGCCGCTTATATTCGGCCATCGCACCGCACGGGAAGGCATGCGTGCAGACCACCACGTCGGGCCGCTCTTGCTCGATGAGCGGCCGCAGGTTGCCGGCCGTAAATTGATGCGCCCACGTGCGAAACGGCCCCACCTCGGTGGCGCGCTCCGCCCGATCGTAGACGTAGCGATAGAGTTGCGGAATCGTTTTAACCATGCGCAAATATCCATCCGACACCACGCGAGAGACGACGAGCGCGGCGTACTGGTACGAATCCACTACCTGCGTGCGCGCGTCGGGATCGATGGTGCCCAGAGCCGCACAGACCGCATTTGCCGCCGAAACGTGGCCGACGCCGACGCTAGCCGACAGGACGAGAACGCGAATTAGGCCTCGCCCCCGTCGTCGCCGGCTTCTTCGGCAAAGACCAGGAATTCGTCGAGAATCTCCTGCGCGAGGTCTTCGTCTTCGAGCAGATTGCCTTCGAGATCGGTGACGATGAATTCGCTCTCGCCTTCTTCGTCTTCGGGCTCGTGCATGAGCACGGCGTACGATGCGCCGTCATCGGGATCTTCGAGAATCCCGACCACTTCGAACGGTAATTCGGTACCCTCTTTGGTTTCGATATGGAGCACCTCGCTCAGTTCGAGCGGTCCGCTCTTGGCTTCACCGTTGTTGGACGACATGGGGATGCTCCTATTTTAAGCAGCGAGCGACGTTGGCTTGGTGTTGTGCTAGCGTCTTCGCGAAGACGTGGTGGCCTCCGCCACAATAGACGTAATAGAGGGCATCGGTCTTCGCCGGATGCAGGGCCGCTTCCAGCGAGGGTAACCCGGGATTGGCGATCGGCGTGGGGGGTAGCCCCTCGTGAAGATAGGTGTTATAGGGCGAATCGACCTTCAGGTCGGCATACGAGAGTTCCGCCTTGTGATGGGGGAGAGCGTATTCGATGGTGGCGTCGACCTGCAACGGCATGTGCGCCCGCAGCCGGTTGTAGATGACCCCGGCGATCATGGGGCGATCGGCATCGATCTTGGCTTCGCGCTCGACCAGCGATGCGACCGTGACCGCCTGTGGCACCGTCACGTGTAGCGCCGCCGCGCGCTGAACGGCGTCGGCCGGAAGCTCCTTGAAGAACTGCCCCGTCAGCATCGCGACGATCTGCGAAGGCGTTGCGGCCACGTCAACCAGATAGGTACTGGGAAAGAGATACCCCTCCAGATTCGCCGTACGCGTGCCACCGACGTTCAGCCGGGTGGTGGCGAAGCGGCGATCCAGGACCGCCGCGCTCGCGATGCCCTCGGCTTGCAGCCGCTGCGCGATTTGCCGGTCGGTAAATCCCTCCGGGAACGTCACCCAGCGCGCGATCTGCGCTCCGCCCGTCCGTAGTTCCTGAAGGATCGCATTTTGGCTCTGATGCGGCGCAAACCGGTAGGCGCCGGCCCGGAGGTCTTCTTCGCTGCCTTGGAGGCGTGCGAGCAGCCGAAAAGCCAAACCGTTCGCGATCACGCGGTTGTTCGAAAGCTCCTCGGCGATATCGGCGACCGAGGCACCGCGGACGATAACGACTTGTTTGGGTACGGCCGGCAGGGAGCGGTCCCCGAACGCTGCGTAGGCGAACCAGGCCGCGACCGAGGCGGCGACGAGCAGGACGACGGCCGCGAGCGTTGCGAGGGTTCTCAGGAGTGCGCGCATCAACGCGCCTCGTTTCTGCGCCGCGATAGAAACGTCTCTAAAATCAGCGCGGCGGCCATCTTATCTACCACTCCCCTGCGTTTTTTGCGCGATACGTCCGCGGCAATCAATGTCTTGGTCGCTTGCGCGGTGGTCATGCGCTCGTCGATACGGTGGATGCGCCCCGCATAAATCCGCGCGAGTTGGTCGATGAATGCGTCCATTTTTTGAGCCGCGATCCCGCGCTCCCCCGAGAGTGCGACCGGGTCCCCGATCACCAAATCGGTCACCGCATACGACCCCAGATACTCTGCAAGCCGCTCTAAATCGGCGTTGAGCGTGGAGCGCTCCACCGTTCCGACCGGCAATGCGAACGTCCCGCTGGGGTCGGCGATTGCGACGCCGATCCGCTTGGTGCCGACGTCGAGCGCCATCACGCTCATCGGATGCTCGCTTTGGGGCGGCGCCCCAGGTGATGGGCGAGCAGCGTTTCGATCGCGCGCTCGACGCGCGGCGTTGCGCGTACCGTGGCGCGGGCCGCACTCCCCTTCGCGGCTCCGACCGCGCGAACGTTCTGCAGGTCCGTTTCATCGAATTCGATCAAGTCGCGCCAACGCTCGCGACAGACTCCGCAAATCAAGCCCCCGGCATCGGGATCGAGCCACGCGCGTCCTTCGAAATCGAGCGAGCAGCGCACGCAGCAATCGACCGCCGGGTCCAGCCCGAGCGCGCACAGCAGGCGTATGGAAAAACGCGGGATCAGCGAGCGCGGCTCGTCGCTTGCAGCGATCGCCGCGACCGCCCCGGTTAGGAGCGCATAGACATCCGGCATCGGCAGATCGGGCTCGCAGAACGCGTCGATCACTTCGGCGACCAGCGAGAATACCGCGAAACGCTCGGGATCGACCAGCCTGCTCCACGGCGCTCGCGCGATATCCGCGGCAACGATAACGTCGAGCGAGCGGCCGCGATGCATCGTCATCACGCATTCGTTGCCGAATTCCAAACGGCCGGAGAGATGGCTTTTCGGCCGCCGGACACCCTTCGCGACCGCATCCAGCTTCCCGCGCTGGTCGGTAAAGAGCGTGAAGATGCGGTCGGCTTCGCCCAGTTGGCGCCCGCGCAAGACGACCGCGTTGGTTTTGTAGGATCGCGCTGCGCTCAATGCCGCACCTTACGCGAGGCTATGCGGCCCGAACGCGTTCGGGAGCAATGCCCCGGCACTCGTGTGCACCGGGCCGGCGGGACCCATGTAGAACACCGCGATTCCTTCGCCGAATTCGACGATGAACTGCCGGCATGCTCCGCAGGGCGCAGCTTCACGCCCATCCGGGCCGGCGATCGCGATCGCACGAAAGGATCGATGCCCCAACGCTATCGCATGCACCAACGCCGCCCGCTCGGCGCAGATCGAGAGCCCGTAACTCGCGTTCTCCACATTGCATCCGACGACGATCTCGCCCTCGATTGTCTCCACCGCCGCACCAACGGCGAATCGCGAATACGGCGCGTAGGCATGCGCGCGAACGGCGCGAGCCCGTTCCAAAAGCGCCTCAGGCGACATCGCTGCTACCGGCCACCGCCTGCCCGTCGCTTTGCGTCTGTCGCACGTCGCCGTCGGTATAGATGCGTACGGCCAAGATGCGGCGCCCCCGCGTTCGCTCGACGCGCAAACGCGTGCGGCCGTCCGCTTCGACTTCTTCCCCCTCGGTCGGTAGCCGCCCGAATAAACCCACGATATAGCCGCCGATCGTTTCGAAATCGTCGGTCGGCAGGGCCGTGCCGAGTTCGTCGTTCACATCGTCGATGCTGGTTCCCGCCTCGACCACCGCTTCGCTCGGCGAGACGATCGCGATCGCTTCCTGCTCGTCTTCGTCGTGTTCGTCGCGAATCTCGCCGACGATTTCTTCCAGGAGATCTTCCATCGTCACTAAACCGGCGGTGCCGCCGTATTCGTCGACGACGATCGCCATCGAGAACTTATCGCGTTGCATTTCGCGCAGCAGCTCGGCGAGCTTCTTCGTCTCGGGCACGTGGACGACCGGACGCATCAACGCGCGCAAGCTGCTTTGCGCGAGATTGCCCGTAGCTAGACCGATCAGTAATTCGCGGTCGTGCACGACGCCGACGATGTCGTCTTTCGACTCTTGAAACACCGGAAGCTTGGAATAGCCCTCGGAGATCACCACGTCGAGCGCGCGGCGCGGCGAATCGTCCACCGAGACGGCCACGATGTTGGGGCGCGGTTGCATCACCTCGCGAACGATCGTGTCGCCGAACTCGATGACCGAATGGATCATCTCGCGCTCTTCGTCCTCGATCACGCGTTGCTCCGCACCGACGTCGACGAGCGTGCGGATATCTTCCTCGGTGATGAATTGGTGCGGATGTTTGATGCCGAAGGGCTTCACGATCAGTTCGGCCGCGAAGAGGAAGGCTCGCGAGACCGGCGTGAGCACCCACGAAACCGCTCGCATCGCCGGCGCGAGCCGAAGGCTCCACCGCTCGGCATCGCTCGTCGCCATCGTTTTCGGGATGATCTCTCCGAAGAGCAGCAAGACGATCGTCATCAAGACCGTCGAGAAGACCGCCGCGTCCGGCAAGCCGATCTTGATAGCCGTGTAGGTCGCCAGCGAATCGGCCGCCAGCAGTACGATCGTATTGGCCACCAGCACCGAGGTGAGGAAACGATTACGGTCGTCCAGCAACAACACGACGTCCTCGGCGCGGCGCAGCCCTCGCTCGAGCATCGTGCGGGCGCGAATCTTCGAAATCGAGATCAGTGCCGCTTCTGAGGCGGCAAAAAACGCGGCTAGCACCACGAGCATGACGAGGAAGCCGAGCTGGGGCCAATCTTGGCGTAGCGTCTCGCTCATCGACGCTCCCAGGGGCTTCGGGACGAGCGGGGACTTCGATATGGGTCGGTATTCAAGGCCGCGCCATTATAACACAACGTGCGGACGCACCAAGAGGTAGATGGCCAGGGCCGCCAGGCTCCCGAGCACCGCGCCGGTCAACACTTCCATCGAGGTGTGAATGCGAGCCTCCACGCGGCTCTGAGCCACCAGGAAGGCGATGAAATACGCGAGCAAGCCGGCCAACGGCTTTTGGTAGAAGAACGCCAGCATGGTTGCGGCCGCGAACGCTAACGCGGCATGGCCCGAAACGGCACCCCCCTGCAGGGCCGATCCACGCCCAACCCAGGCCTTAGCGAAGATCGTCACGATGGCCACGACCGCGAGCACGATCAATGCAGTATTCGCCGGCACCGACTGCACGGCGCTAAAGACGCTTTCTCCGCCGGTTGTGATGCCCTGATAAAAAATCAGGTAGCCGACGACCACCGCCGCGGCCGAGGCCACCAGGACCGCGCCGGCGGCCGCGTCCTTGGCGGTCTTTGCCAGCGGGTGGTGAGTGACGGTCAATAGGTCCACGATCGCCTCGATGGCCGTATTGAGGAGTTCCAGCGAGAGCACCAGCGCGATCAGGACGATCAACGCGACGATATAGTAGCGCTCCAGGTGCAGCACCAGCGACGCCAGCAAAACCAGGGCCGCGACGACCAAATGCACGCGCATGTTGGGCTGCGTCCGGGTTGCGTACATGATGCCTTCGAAGGCGTGGTTGAAAGAGCGCCAGAGCCGATTCATCGCGCCTCCTCGTACGGCCACGGCATGCCGATCGCGACCGCCAAGCGTCGCTCTTGCGCCTCCATCTCGGCACGCTCGCCCGGCTTCATGTGGTCGTGGCCTAGGAGGTGCAAGATGCCGTGGATCAGGAGGCGCTCCAATTCGCGCTGGAGCGGCGCATCGTACTGCGCGGCTTGCCGGCGCGCCGTATCGATGGAGATGACGACGTCGCCGAGCATCCGCTCCGGTAACGCGGAGCTCTGCGCGCGTTCCCCCGGCTCGAAGAGCGGGAAGCTCAGGACGTCGGTCGCGGCGTCTTTACCACGATGCTCGCGGTTGAGTTCGCGGATCGCCGCGTCGCCGACGAGCGTCAGCGAAAGCGTCGAGCCGGGCTCGCCGGCCGCTCCCAAGAGCGCTTCGGCCGTTTTCTTTATCGCGCGCGCATCGACGCCGCTCTTTCGCACGCGATTATGATAGTAGATCACGGCGTTGGCCGAGCGTACGCGCGGATGATCCGCGCCACCAACGGGTGGCGCACGACGTCCGTTTCGGTCAGTTCCACGATGCCGACGTCGTCAACGCCGTGTAGCCGGTTGGCCGCATCGCGTAAGCCGCTGCGCGCGCCGTTCGGCAGATCGATCTGGGTCACGTCGCCGGTTACGATCATCTTCGATGCGCTTCCCAGCCGCGTTAGAAACATCTTGAGCTGGTCCGCCGTCGCGTTCTGCGCTTCGTCGAGAATCACGTACGCATCCGAAAGCGTGCGGCCGCGCATGTAGGCGAGCGGGGCGACTTCGATCGTGCCGCGCTCCATATATTTCGCCACCACGGCGTCGTCGAGCAGCTCGGAGAGCGCGTCGTAGAGCGGGCGCAGATAGGGATCGACCTTCTCGCGCAAGTCACCCGGAAGAAAGCCCAGCTTTTCGCCTGCCTCAACCGCCGGACGCGAAAGGATCAATTTGGAGACCTCGCGATTTTTGAGCGCCCGGACGGCCATGACGACGGCTAGAAACGTCTTTCCGGTACCGGCCGGGCCGATCCCCAACGTCAGCGTGCGCTCTTCCATCGCGCGCACGAAGGCGCGCTGGCCGTCGGTCCGCGGGCGGATTTCCTTGCCGCGATGCGTGCGAATCAGGGTGCCGGGAACAGAGCGGCCGCCGCTTTGCGTGCGCGCGTCGGTGACGGCGAGTTCGACGTCTTCGGGGGTGATTTGAGCGCCGCCAAGCGCAGCTTCGAGCATGTGCTGCACCGCGTGCTCCGCCTGCTCGACGTTGCCGTTAGTCCCGGCCACCACCAGGGTGTCGCCGTCGGCCCGAATGGAGACGTTCAGGCGCTCCTCCAGGGCCGAGAGGTTGCGATCGAATTGCCCGAAGAGGCGCATGCGATCGCCGAGCGGGGTTAGGTCGATGGTTCGCTGGGCTGTAGAGTCCAGGGTGCTTGCTCCCGTAATGCGATGGGCGGTCCGAGCACTTCCATTGCCACGACCGCTCGTACCAAGTTGCGTCTATCTTCGAACAAACCGCGCAACACCCCGGTTCGGAGCGAAGGTTGCTGCAGCACGCCGTGATCGGCGACTATGCGCGGGGTCGACACGATCGGCGGCGGGGGCGCCGGCGCGACTATCGGCTGCGGCGGGGCCGGCGCGGCCATCGGTGGGGGTGAGACCGGTGCCTGGGGCATCGGGACCGCCGATACTGAAGGCGGGACGCTGGGGAGCGACGCCGCGAGGCGTTGCGCATACGCCCGTGCGACGCGCTGCGGGACCGGTGCCACCGATGGCCGAGCAACCGGGGGAACCGCCATTCCCGGCCCTCCCAGCGTTTGCCGGCGCTTGTCCCGGGCTTTTTGCGCGTTCGAGCCGATGGTCGAAATGGCGCCGACGACGGCGATTGCCGCCAGCATCAGCGCGACGACATCGTGAAGACTCATGCGCTACTTGTTCGGCGGCGGCTGGGGCGGCTGCGAGGTGTCGCCGTCCGCCGGGCCACCGATGGAGCTGCGCATATCCGTATCGGCTTGGATATTTTTCAGGCGATAGTAATCCATCACTCCCAGATGCCCGCTGCGAAACGCCTCCGCGATCGCGGCCGGTACCGACGCCTCGGCCTCGACCACGCGCGCGCGCATCGCTTGCGTTTCCGCCTTCTGCTCTTGCTCCGAGGCCATCGCGGCGTATTGCCGCTCCGCGGCTTTGGCCTGGGCGATCCGGCGATCGGCTTCGGCCTGGCTGGTCTGCAGCTCCGCACCGATGTTCTTGCCGACGTCGACGTCCGCGATATCGATCGAAACGATCTCGAATGCAGTCCCGGCATCCAGTCCCTTGGAAAGGACGGTCTTCGATATGCG
>DAHUXY010000198.1 GCA_027315505.1 Vulcanimicrobiota bacterium
TTGCAGCGGCGGCGTCGTCGAAGGGTTGGGGTCGCTCGCGCGCATGCCGGGCCTTGCGGCGCTACGGCTTTCGCGTACGCGCGGGTGGTCGGACGTGGAGGCTTTCGCGCAGACACGCATTCGCGCGCTGTCGTTGGAGCACAACGTCGGGCTGAAGAGTGTCGCCTCGCTCGCGCGCATGAGCGAGCTCGAGCAATTGGAGCTGCGGGGTTTGTGGCAATTCAACGTCGACGACATGCACTGGCTCGCGGCGTGCGGCGCGCTACGGCGAGTGACGATCGATATCGGCGGCCGGCGAAAAAATGTCGAAATCTACCGGCGCGCCGTTTGGGCGGCAGCGTGGCCCTTTGCGTGGATCGCTAAGGAGAGCTGCGAGACGTACGGCTCAGTTCGTTCGCCTGGATGAAGCGTAAGATTTCGTCGACGGCGACGGCGCTGGGGCTTCGGAACGAGAGGCTGTGTACGTAGCGCCCGCGCGAGTTGCGGATGCCGGGTAACGGCGTAGCCAGCAACGCGATCGGCGCCTCCGCGCCCAGGCCTTCGCCGGGGAGCGAAAGGGTAATGTTGATGCACCACTCCCGGCGCAGGATTCGATCGGTGACGATGCGCATGCCGCCCGTGCTCACATCCAGCGCCAGCGCCTCGTAGGCAACGTCCGGCCGGTCGGGGAGCGTGTACCGGATGGGAAAGCTCGCGACCGTGCGCGATGAGGAGCGCTGCTCGAGCAAGCGCTTCGGAAGCGACGGAGGCCCCGGGTCGGCTCGCGTGCCGTGGAGCGCGCGCACTTGCTCCTCGTTGATGAAACGCACGAGTTCCTCGCGTTCGCTCTCGGTGATCTCGAAGGCGATGCCGTAATGATAAACGGGGTCGTGCTTGGCGCGGCGGACCTTTGTCAGCGTGCCCGTCAGCGCGAGGTCGGCAAGGCCGGGGCGCGGGAGATTGAAGCGCACCGGGAGGCGAGCCGATAGGGAGCCGGCGGCGTCGACCAGGCACCCGCCCCCGGAGATATTCACCAGCGTGGCCGGCACGGCATCGGGAGCCCCCGCCACCTGGAGGCGGACGGGCGTTCGCATGGGCTGGCGATA
Source organism: Vulcanimicrobiota bacterium (assembly GCA_027315505.1). Lineage (GTDB taxonomy): Bacteria > Vulcanimicrobiota > Vulcanimicrobiia > Vulcanimicrobiales > Vulcanimicrobiaceae > DAHUXY01. The sequence goes on from DAHUXY010000198.1 coordinate 1,086, forward strand.
ATAGCGGCGCTTGTCGAGTGACATTGTGGCCATCCGTGCGGCAAAGAGGAGCCCTATCCTAACGATGCGGCGCCTCCCTCGACTTGTCGAGTGCCGGAGGGCCCGCCTGCCGTAAAGCCTTCGAGATGGAGGCCCCCGGAGCGGGGGCAGGTGCGGGCAGCAATGGGAGTGAACAGCGACCGAGCCGGAATAAAGCCGGCTGCAAGTTTTATATTTCTAGAGGGGTTCACCGTAGCGGCGCAGCGTGCGTCGCCCGCTCGAGGACGATCCCGGGATTCCAAACCCGCTGGGTCGTCGTCGCGGATGGAGAGGTAAGGCCGCCGCACGAGGCCCCTAGATAATTTGAGGACAATTTGTCGAGCGAGATCCTAATCTCGAGCGATCCTTGGGAAAACCGGGTCGCCATACTTGAGGACGGCAACATCGCCGAACTCTACATCGAGCGCGAAGAGAAAGTCATCGGCTCGATCTACAAAGGCAAGGTACAGAACGTTCTGCCCGGGATGGGCGCGGCGTTCGTGGATATCGGCCTCGGCCGCAACGCCTTTCTCTACGTCGACGACATCAACAAGCAGCCGCTGAATATCGGCGACGTCGAAATCACCCACGGCCATAGCGGCTTCACCATCAACGAAAAGGTGAAGAAGGGCGACGACGTCCTGGTGCAGATCGTCAAGGAGCCGCGTGGCCTCAAGGGCGCGCGCATCTCGACGAACATCTCCCTTCCCGGCCGCTACCTGATTCTGATGCCGACCGGTAAGTACTCGGGCGTTTCGCGCAAAATCGAATCCGCCGACGAGCGGAACCGGCTCAAGGCCGTGATGAAGCGGATCCGTCCCGAAGGCATGGCGACCGTCGTCCGCACCGCGGCCGCGAACGTCAGCGAAGCCGAACTGATCGCCGACCTGGGCGTGCTGATCCGGATGTGGCACGGGATTCTCGAAACCTTCAAACGCGCGAGCTCGCCGTCGCTCTTGCACCGCGATATGAATCTCGTCTTCAAAGCCGCCCGCGATTTCATTACGGCGGACGTCGATAAAGTTCTGATCGATAACGAAACCGAGTACCGCAAGGTACGCGAGTTTCTGCAGCTTCTGGGCCCGCAGTACCTCGATCGCATCGAGTACTACAACTCGGGGCGCAATCTGTTCGACGACTACAAGATTAGCGAAGAGCTGCAAAAGCTCATGAAGCCGAAGATCAACCTCCCGTCGGGCGGATCGATCGTGATCGAAACGACCGAAGCGTTGACGGTGATCGACGTGAATTCGGGTAAATTCACCGGCGGCCGTAATCTCGAAGATACCATCGTCAAAACCAATCTCGAAGCTGCAACCGAAGTGGCGCGTCAAGTGCGCCTGCGCGATATCGGCGGCATCATCGTCGTCGATTTCATCGACATGTCGTCCGAAGCCGCGCGCACGAAGGTGATTCGCGCGCTCGAAGACGGCCTGCGCCGCGACCGCACGCGCGCGACGATTCAATCGTTTTCGAATCTCGGCTTGCTCGAATTTACGCGCAAGCGCATCGGTAAGGACCTGGGCGCGCAGCTACGCGGCACGTGCCCGACCTGCACGGGTCTGGGTACGGTGATGTCCGCGCAGACGATGGCGATCGAAACGTTCCGTCGCATCCGCGACGAGGCGCGCTCGGCCAAGGGGGCCGTCGTCGCCTACGCCGCGCCGTCGGTTGCCTCGCAGATGGAGTTTTGGTACGACGACGAGTGCGTCGCGCTCGCTCACGATCTCGGCAGCGAGATCCACGTGCGCGTCGACCCGCTCCTGCATCCCGAAAAATCGCGCGTCGAAAGCATGCCGGTCTTCAAAGAAGAGAGCGCGCATCTGGTGCGCGTGGGCGACGAACACGAAGTCGAATTGCTGGCGGGGCGTCTACCCAACCCGACGTCCGCCGCGACCGTCGTCAACGGACATTTGGTCGAAGTGGAAAACGCCGCGAACAACGCCGGAAACACGGCGCGCATTCGCATTCTCGACGTGGACGACTCCGAAGATTACGTCTTGGCCGAGATGATCACCGCCGGCGTTCCGGCGAGCGATGCGGCGAAGAAGAAACGCCGCCGCGGCGGCAAGCGCAAAGGCACCTTCACCGCCGCCGAGGAGACGCAGCAGCTTCGCGAACTCGCCGAAGAAGCGGCATCCGCGCAGCAAGCCCGCCCGCCGATCGGCATTACCACGATTACCGAGGAAGAGGAAGCCGAAGACAAGGCTTTGGTCGCCGAAGTGCGTGGCGAACGGCAGCCCGACGCCATCATCATCGGTGAGGAAGAGGGAGAGCTCGCGCGTACGGACGGCAAGCGCCGTCGCCGCCGTCGTCGCCGCGGTGGGCGCGGACGCAACGGCGCGGTCGACACGGTCGCATCGAACGGAACGCCGCAAGCCGCAGCCTCCGAACTCGACGAAGAAGAAGAGGAAGAAGCGCCGCAGCAGGTGGCTGCCGCCGAAACCGCCGGCGCGCCGGTGGAAGGCGACGGAGCCAATCGTAAGCGTCGCCGCCGCCGTCGTGGCCGCGGCCGCGGACGGGGACCCGGAGCCGAAGGCCAGCAGCCCTCGGATCGCAAGATGCCCGGCCTCGAGCCGCTCACCGGAGCGCTGCCTTCGAGCTCGTCCGTTCCCGACCGGCACATCTTCCGCGTCGGTAAGGATGGCAAAGCGCAACCGACCGGAACGACGGCCCCACGCGAACCCTCGCGCGCCATCGCACCGGTGCGTCGCTCGGCTCCTCCGGCGGTCGAGGCGCCGCCGCCGAGCCTGCGCATGCCTGACGAACAGCCGCAATTGACCAAGCCGGCGCGGCGCGGCCGCGGCGGATCGGGCGGCCGGATCGCCGGCAAGCTGGAGAGCACGCCGATCGCGGCGCTGCCCCCGGCGCAACCCGTGTCCTCGACCCGGCGTCCGCGCAAACCGGTGGCCGCGGTTGCGGCGCCGGTTGCCGAGCCCAAGGCGAAGACTCCGGCGAAGGCTCCGGCCAAAGCCGCCAAGGCAACGACGGTAAAGGAACCCGCCAAGCGCGCCGCAGCCCCACGCGCCAAGAAAGCCGAGGCGGCCAAGCCCGCAGCGGCGATCGCGGAACCGAAAAAACGCGTCGCCGCGCCCCGCGCAAAAAAAGCGGAACCGGCCGTAGCCAAGGCGCCCGCAGTCAAGAAGACCTCGACGCGTAAAAAGGCCTCTGCGGCACCGGCTAGGAAAAAGAAGTCCTAGCCGGAGCCATGCCGATGGCCGGGCGGGCTCTCTTCGTCGACTACGACGGCACGATCACCAACCTCGACACGTCCGACGTTCTGGTCCGCGCTAGCGCGGGGCCGGAGCGTTGGAACGATCTCGAAGCGGCGCTACACGAGGGCAGCATGTCGCTGCGTGACGTGCTCGCGGAGCAGTTCGCGCACGTTCGTCTCTCGCTGGACGCGGCCGACGCATTGCTGGCGGAACGGACGCTCCTCGACCCCACCTTTGCGCCGTTCGTTCGCGCATGCGAAGCGCGGAGTTGGAGCGTGACCGTGCTTTCATCGGGCCTCGCTCCGCTCATTCGCCGCGCGCTCGCACGCGCCGGGCTCTCGCACGTCGCGGTGCACGCCAACGAAGTCGACGCCGATCCGCGAGGATGGCGGCTGCGATTTCGCGACGACTCCGATAACGGCCACGATAAAGCCGGCGCGGTGCGCGCGGCCAAGGAACGCGGCCTCTCCACGATTTTCATCGGCGACGGACACTCGGATTTTGCAGCGGCGCTGGTGGCCGATCGACGCTTTGCGAAAAAGGGGCGCGCGCTGGAGACCTACCTTCGAGAGCGCGGCGTCGCGTTCGCGCCCTTCGAACGGTTCTCGCAGATCCAGGGATCGCTCTTCGCGACCCCCGGATCCGGAGCGTCATTCCCCGTTGGCGGCGGAGAGCTTAGCTAACTGACCGTCCACGAATTGAATCGCGCGGCGTAGCTGCGCGTCTTTCGCCGGGTCGCCGAAACGCGCGCCCTTGTTCTCGGGCAGCACGATGTCGGGCGTGATCCCCAGGTGGTTGATGTTCCGGTTATGCGGCGTGAGGTAGCGCGCCGTGGTGATCTTCACCGCCGAAAGGTCCGGCAACGGAAAGATCGTTTGCACGACGCCTTTGCCGAACGTCTTCGTGCCGATGATCGTCCCGACGTCGCTATCCTGAATCGCGCCGGAGGTAATCTCCGATGCCGATGCGGTGTATTGGTTGACGAGCACCGCTAACGGCATGGGCGGAATCGCCGTGGCGTCGGCCTCGAGCGTGGTGATGCTCGAAGCTCGCGATTCGACCGAAACGATCGGCCCGCTCGGGATGAACTTCGAACTCACGGCGACCGCCGCGTCGAGATAGCCGCCGCCGTTGTCGCGCAGATCCATGATGATCGCTCGCGCGCCCTCTTGTTGCAGGCGGTCGAGCGCCGTCGTCAGCTCGGCTCCGGTATCTTTGCCGAACACCGTGACCGCGACGTATCCGATCTTGCCGGGAAGCATCTTCGGATAGACGCTGAGTTGGTGGATTTTCGCGCGCGTCAGCGTGATCGGCGCGAGCGTCTTACCGTCGCGCAGGATGGTGATCGAGACGGTCGTGCCGGCCTTACCGCGCAGGTGCGCGCTTGCGGCGTTCAGCGACATGCCTTTGGTGGTAACGCCGTTGATCGCGGTGATCAAATCGTCTTGCTGCACGCCCGCTTTGTCGGCCGGTGCGTCGGGAACGACGTTGCTGACCGCGATGTACTTCGTCTTCGAATCGGTTTGGATCACGATGCCCGTGCCGCCGAAATCGGAGCCGTCGAGCCCCTGGTTCAGCGCCGCGTACTCTTTGGGTGTGAGAAAGACGGTCCAGCGGTCGTGAACCGATTTCATCATGCCGTCGATCGCGCCGTACGTTAGGGCATGCACCCCGATCTTCGCGCCGCCGATCTTCGCCGCCGCGTCGATCTGACGATCGATCGCATGGAGGTTGGCGTTCCCGGTCGGGCCCGCAAGGAGCGGGGGCAGGGTCTTCTTGATGCCGGCCTTCTTCAGTTGCGCCTGCAACGCGGTGTGGACGCCGTCCAAAACGTTTTGCGGGTTGACTTTTTTGTAGAAGTCGGTGGTGAGGTGGTCGTAGCTCGTGGCGATTTCACCCGTATCGCCTGCGGTGAGGGTGCCGGATGCGGCCACGCTCGACATCGCCGAGAGCTGCACCATCATGGCACCCAAGATGCCGGCTAGAGCCAAAGAGAAGAGACGTTTCATGATGCCTGCTAACGAATCAGTTTGCGCAATCGTGCCTTCGCGACGGCAAGTTGCTTGTCGCGGGGCGTATCGATCAGCATTGGGTCGGGATCCTGGGGGACGACGATATCCGGCATGATCCCCTTATGCTGGATATCGCGGCCGAGCGGCGTGACGTATCGCGCCGTCGTAATTTTGAGGGCCCCGCTATTCGGCAGATCGTAGATCGTCTGCGCGACACCCTTCCCGAACGTCTTGGTGCCGATCAAGGTGGCGAGGTGGTAATCTTGCAGCGCGCCCGCGGTAATCTCCGACGCGCTGGCGGTGTAACCGTTGACGAGAATCATCAGTGGTGAGAGCCCGCCGATCGCGTCGCCGTCGGCCTCCTGCGTGATCTTGGTGCCGTCGCGCTTGATGGTCGAGACGATCGTGCCCTGCGGGATGAAGTAACTCGATATCCGCACCGCGGCCTCGAGCAGGCCGCCGCCGTTATCGCGCAGATCCAGAATGTACCCCTTCGCTCCTTTGGCTTTACCGTTCAAGAGCGCGGTGCGAATCTCGTCGGCCGAAGTCTGCCCGAAGTCGGAGAGGCGAATGTAGTCGATGTTGCCTTCCATCTTCGCGTGCACGGTCGGTACCCGGATGATCTCGCGGACGATCGCATAGCTGTGCTCGGGGCCGGGAGTCGCTTTGCTCTTGGGCACGACGAACGCGTGCGTGGTGAGATGAACGACGCTGCCCTGCTGGCCGCGAATCATCTGCTCCACCTTATCGAGCGAAAGCCCGCGAATGCTGTGGCCGTCGACGCTGTCGACGATCTCGCCGGGGGTCATGCCCGCGCGAGCGGCCGGCAGGCCTTCGATCGGCATCACGACGACTTGGAGATTCTTGAGCTGCTCGATATACACGCCGATGCCGCCGAAGTTCCCGCCCGAAAGCGATTCGGTTAGACTTTGAATCTCCTTGGGTGAGAGATAGACGGTGTACGGATCTTTCACCGAACCCATGATGCCGCGCAGCGCGGCTTCCTGGAGATCGGCGCGGCCTTGCGGCCCGAGCGCGGCGGCGTAATGCGCGTCGGCGTAACGCAATACGTCGGCGAGCTGCGCGGAATCTTGCGACGGGTTGCCGGAAGCGTCTTCGTGCGGGAGCGTCGGGTTCGCAACGTGTTTGCTCTTCAAATACGCTTCGATCCATGTCGATTCACCGTCGACCGGGGTCTGCGCGGCGATCGGCTTGTAGAAACGGTTCTGAAGCTTCTGCGCGGCGAGTTCGACCAGCGACGTTCCGTCGGCGGCCACGGCGGGCGCATCGTGATGCTCTTGAAAGTCCGTCATGCTGACGTGGCTCTCGGAGAGCGCGACGCCGCTGGCGCGGTCGCGTAAATAGACCGCCCCGACGGCGGCAATAAGAACTACGATAAGCGCTCCCACGAGCGCGCGAAACGTTCCGGTCATAATCCTCTCGTATGTACCCGCATAGGGCTACCCGGAGTTGCTCTTCGCCACCATACTCCAAAACTCTTAACGAGCGGTGGGAAGCTTTTGGACCGGAGGCTCCTTAGTGGAGGCGGGGGGCGGGATCGACCGGCTTGCCGTTGATGCGAATCTCGAAGTGGACGTGGGGGCCGGTTGCTAGCCCGGTCATGCCGACCGCGCCGATCGCCTGCCCGCGCTGCACGTGCTGGCCTACCGAAACGTAGATCGCCGACATGTGCCCGTAGCCGGTCGAAACGTGGCCGCCGTGGTCGATCAGCACGAAATTGCCGTAGCCGCCGTACCACTGCGCCAGAATCACGGTGCCGGCCGCCGCGGCCACGATCGTGGTGCCCGTCGGTGCCGCGATATCGAGGCCGGTGTGGAAATCGGGCGCGCCGCCGAAGGGGTTGGAGCGCCAGCCGAAGGGCGAGGTGATGGTGCCGTTGACGGGCCACGAGAACGAGCGCGGCGCCCCTTCGTTCGGCGGCGGTATCGCACCGGCGATTCCGGCGGCGCGTCGTTGGGCTTCGCGCTGTGCCTCAAGGACTCGCTGCCGCTCTTGGATGAGGGCTTCGAGCTGCGCCTCTTGCGCGGCGGAGAGGTCTTCCAGCTGCGCGACCTCGGTGGCCTTGCGATTGCGCTGCTGGTCCGCCAGTGCGACCAAATTGCGCCGCTCGTCCGCCAATGCTCCGAGTTGCGTGCGTGCCTGCTGTTGCGCCTGCTCTTCGGAGGCCAGCGCGACCTGGCTCCGTTCGAGATCCGCCTGAGCGGACGCCACTTTCGCTTCGGTCTTGGCTCGCTCGGAGACCGTGCGTTCGTTGGCGGCGATCAGCAGCCGCAGATCTTCCCAGCGCTCGACGAACTCGGTGAAGCTGCGCGCCGACAACAAAACGGCGGCATAGCTCATGTCGCCGTTTTCGTAGATATCGACCAAGCGCTTCTTGAGCAGGCGATCTTGCAAACGCAGCGAGCGTTGTGCCGCGTTGAGTTGGGTCGTGTTCCAGGCTAAGCGGCGCTCGGTCGATCGTTGCTGCGCGGCGAGCGAGCCCAGGTGCCGGTTGACGTTCGAAATTGCGCCGTTCGTTTCGCCGAGCTGCGCTTGGAGTTGGCTTTCGGTCAGCGCCGCGGCGTGCAACTCCACCCGTTTGGCGTGGAGCTTCGCTTCGAGCTGGTGGGCGCGCCGGCTCTGCGCGTCGATCCGCTGCTGCAGCGTCGTACCGCTCACCGTGCCCGGGAGCAGGAGCGCGAAGACGAACAGCAACGAAACCAGCGATTTGAACGGCACTAGTGGCGCTTATCCTTTACGAAAACCGATCCGGTGAGAGACTTGGCGTAGCGTTTGAGTTCCGCGGCCATCTCGCCGATCTGCGCGTAGTTGGTGATCTGTCCGCGATCGTTGGCGACGATCGCGATCGAGAGCGACATAATGGGAGACCGGTTGAGGGTACCACGACGATCTCGCGTTTCGATATACCCCGCTCGCAGGTCCTTGGCGGAATAGAGGGCGCGAATGGCGAGATCGAACTCGGCGATAATCTCCCGAGCCACCTCTTCGGCGCGATCGGGGGTGGTCGCGAGGATAAAATCGTCGCCGCCGATGTGGCCGACGAAATCGTCGGGGGTTCCGCGCCGATGCACCACGTCCAACGCCACCCGCGCGACCACTTGAATGGCCTCGTCTCCATGGGTGAACCCATAGACGTCGTTGAAGGCCTTGAAATTATCCAGGTCCAGGTAGAGCACGGTGAACGGCGTGGCATCGTCGATGCGCCGGCGAAGCTCGCCTTCGATCGCGAGGTTGCCGGGTAATCGCGTGAGCGGAGAGAGCGACGAATCGACTTCGACGCGCCGGATTTTCGCCCGGACGCGCGCCAACAGTTCTTGGGGCCCGAACGGTTTGGTCATGTAATCGTCAGCGCCGGCTTCGAATCCGCGCAGCTTGTCTTCGGTTTCGCTCTTCGCGGTGAGGATGATAATCGGGACGTTCGCGATAGCGAGATTGTGATGTCTGCGGATGCGCCGCGCGACCTCGTAGCCGTCCATCAGCGGCATCATGAGATCGAGCAACACGACGTCGGGCACCTGGTCTTCGATCTTCTCCAACGCGTCGCGTCCGTCGACCGCGCTGGTGACGAGGAACCCGGCCAGCTCCAAGTTCGTCGCGATAATCTTGCGCAGATTCCGGTCGTCGTCGACGACGAGCACTCGGTGCGCGCCGAGATCGTTCGCCGCCTTCATTCGCGCACCGGAAGCGTGATGGTGACCAAGGTGCCGCTACCGAGCGTGCTCTCGACCGAGATCGATCCGCCGTGCGCGCGAACCAAGGCGCGCACGATAAAGAGGCCCAGGCCCGCGCCGCTGGTGGAAGCGGTCATCTTCGGTTCGGCGCGATAGAACCGCTCGAAGATGTACGGCAAATGCTCGGCGTCGATGCCGATGCCGCGATCGCGTACCGAGATGACCGTCGAGTTACCGAGCATCGAGCCGCTCACTTCGACCGGCGCGCCTTCGCGCGAGAACATCATCGCATTGCGCACCACGTGCACGAGAATTTCGCACAGCAAGGCGGGATCGCCGCAGACGTCGACGCCGAGCGTCCGGCGTTCGACCGGGTGTCCGGCTCGCTCCAGCGGCAACTCCGCGAGCGCGTCTTCAAGCAGGCGATCGAGCGCGACGCGCTCGCGCCGCCGCGGCAATTGATCGGCGTTTACCCGGGCGGCGCGGAGCAGCCCGTCAAGCGCTCGCGCGAGGCGATCGGCCTGCTGGTCGATCGTTCGCAAGTAGTCGTCGCGGTCCAACGTCTCGTCAGAGGGGTTCTCGCGCAGCGTCGTTGCCAAGGCTTTAATCGTCGCCAACGGAGTTTTAAGTTCGTGGGAAAGCGTCGCGAGCAACTCATTCTTGAGTTGCTCGATTTGCTCGAAGCGTCGCTGCGGGCCGAACGAGACGAGATGGC
>DAHUXY010000217.1 GCA_027315505.1 Vulcanimicrobiota bacterium
TTTCGGTCGCGAATGCATCGCAGCACCTCAGGCAACTCCTGGCCGCCCACTTGGTTGAATCACGTCGTTCGCAGCAGTTTGTTTTCTATCGCGTAGCCGGCGACGAGGCGGTCCGGCTGTGGCAAGACGTTCGGGATTTCGCCGTCGCGCGTTTTGGAGAGGTTCGCGATCTGGTGGCCGCTCGCGCCGCCGATCGCCACCCCGCGGCCGACGACGTCGCGGAGCTGATCGAGCGCATCGATCGCGGTGAAGTCGCGCTCTTCGACGCGCGGCCGAGCGAAGAATTTCGCGCCGGCCATCTTCCCGGCGCGACCTCGTTACCACCCGGTCAGATCGACGGCGTCCTTGCCGCGCTCGATCCCTTGCGCCCGATTGTTGTGTATTGCCGCGGGCCGTTCTGCACGTTTGCCGACGAGGCCGTCGCCGCATTTCGCGAACACGGCTTTACCGCCCACCGTTTGGAGCTGGGCGTGCCCGAATGGCGCCGGCTCGGATTCGCGGTCGCCGTGGGCGACTCGTGAACGCTCCGATTCGGCTCGGCCTGCGTGCGAATGCCGCGCAGTTCGCGCTGCTTGCGCTCGATAACGTGTTTGTCGGCATGTTAATCGGCAGCGAGCGAACCGTCGTGCCGCTTTTGGGCGTGCAGCGTTTCGGCGTCTCCTCGATGATCGTGCTGCTGACGTTCGTCGTCGCGTTCGGCGTCGTCAAAGGCCCACTCAATCTTGTCGGAGGCCACTTAGCCGATCGCATCGGCCGTCGCCGCATCTTACTGCTCGGCTGGTGCCTTGGTTTGCCGGTGCCGTGGCTGCTGCTCTGGGCGCCATCCTGGGCGTGGGTCGTTGCCGCGAACCTGCTGCTGGGCGCCAATCAAGGCTTCGCGTGGTCGATGACCGTGACGAGTAAAATCGATCTCGTCGGAGGGAAGCAGCGCGGTCTGGCGTTAGGCATCAATGAATTTTCCGGCTACGCCGGCGTGGCGATCGCGAGCGCCGCGACCGGGATGATGGCGGCTTCATACGGGCTGCGCCCCGTACCTTTTGTGTTTGCGGGCCTCGTTGCGATTGCCGGCCTGTCGATCGCTCTCTTCATTCGCGAAACGCGGCCGTTCGCACATCTCGAACACCGGCAGGCCGATCGACCCGCACGTCCCGGCTCGTCGGGCATCGGCAGCGTCTTCGCGGATGTTACGTGGAGATACGCCACGTTGCGCGCCTGTTGTCAGGCGGGCGCACTCAACAAATTTAGCGATACCGCCGTTTGGGTACTCGTTCCGCTGGCTATGGCCGCGCAAGGCTTTCGCGTAGCGACGATCGGTGCGGTTGCCGGCCTGTACGCACTGGTGTGGGGCGTCGCGCAACTCGGCACCGGTGCGCTCTCCGATCGCATCGGCCGAAAAAAACCGATCGTCGCGGGCCTCATGCTCGATGCGGCCGGGCTCGCCCTCGCGGCGACGGCACACACGCTGGCTGCATGGTTTTCCGCCGGAATCACGATGGGCATCGGCACTGCGCTCCTCTACCCGGTACTCCTAGCCGCAGTAAGCGATGCAACGCCCCCCATGCGGCGCGGAGCATCGCTCGGCGTCTACCGGCTTTGGAGAGATGGAGGATACGCCATCGGCGGTATCGTCATCGGTCTGCTTGCGAGCCGCCTCAATATCGACGCGAGTTTTTTTACGCTTGCGATCGCGCTCTTCGTTTCCGCCGCGTTGGCTGCGTGGTGGATGCGAGAGACGCACCCCCGTACTACGCCCTCCGCAGCAGTACTCCAATGATTTTCCGTTGCGATCGTAGCGGTCAAGGGTTGATCGGGCTCGAATCGCCGGCGGCGCGATGAAGGCTGATGATGGCATCGTTTAAGCGCGTCGTCGCGCGCAATACATCTTCACGCGCCGTCGCGTCGTCATTCAGAGCGGCAAGCGTCTCCAGCGCGATCCCTTTGCCCGTCCGTTCGCGCAGCATCGTTATGCGAAGCTCGATAGCGGTAGCGTTTGCTTGGATGTGCGCGAGGTTGAGATTGCGTCGCGCTGCTGTGTATTCGAACCACGCATTGGCAACGTCACGTTCCGTAGAGCGACGGGCCTGCTCCAGCGTGACGCGCGCGCGCTCCACCTCGCTCTGCGCCTGAAGCGACGCGGCGTTGCGGGCGCCGCCTTCGTAGACCGGCAGGGTAGCCGTAATACCCAGTTGATAGCCGCGGGCGCCGAGGTCGGGATTAGATCTGCCGGCATACGATTGAGCCGCACCCACGATGTTCGGCAGATAGCGATCGCGCGTCGACGTAAGCTGCTCGCCGGCGGCGAGCAGCCGTTGCTGCGCGGCCAATATCCTCGGGCGTTCTTCAGCGGCACGTCGCTGAAAGTCCGCCAAGGTCCCTCTGAGTGTGAGCGGCTCGAGCGCATTTGTAAGCGTAAGCGACGCGGCCATCGGCATATCGAGAATGACCTCGAGATCGTCGAGGGCCTCGTCGCGGCCGGCCTTAGCGTCTTCCAGCGTCTGCATCGCAGCCGCGAGCGCGGCCTGTGCCTGCGACCCTTCGTATCGCGGTATGCTACCGGCCCGGATCCGAACGGTGATGTCGGAGACTCTGCGTTGCTGATAGTTCACCGTAACGATACGCGAGGCGACAATCGCGCGGGCGAGCAATGCGCGCTCGTAGGCTTCCGCTGTAAGATATCCGGCGTCGTTACGCGCTCGCATAGCGTCGAAGCCGGTCGCGATCGCTCCGGCTCGCGCCGCGCGTGCCGATGCGGCATCGGATGGATCGA
>DAHUXY010000229.1 GCA_027315505.1 Vulcanimicrobiota bacterium
ACGACGGCCACGCCGTTCGGTGCGAGCGCGACGATTGCTTGCGTGCGCGCCTGCAGTTGCGCGCCGGGCCCAAGTATGAAGTTACGCCCCTTGCGGACCACGTGATAGATGTAATGGAACGGGATGACGGCGTCCTCGACGTTATCCTCGATCCCGACCGTGGATGCATGCCCGGCGGTGACGCGCACGGAGAGCCGCGTGGTGGGCGAGCGCAAGGGAAGCTTCGCGCCGTCGGCGAGAACGATGGGCTCGAAGTAGACATCGACGTATCCATAGACGTCGCCCATCTGAGCCGAATTCGCGCCGAGGATCCGCACGATCCCGCGGGTGCCCGCGGGCGCGACGGTGCGGCCGTCGATCACGATAGGGTCTTTAAGGTGGATCGGAATGCGGTCGCCGGGCTTCGATCCGTCTGACGAGATCGATCCGTCGAGAACGAAGACGAGCGGTGAGTTAAATGCCAGATCGCGCGCGTGCGACGCAGGCGAAGGCGACGCGGCTGCGGTCGGCCCGGGCGACGGGGTGGTGACGGGAAGCGCGACGGCTCGTTCCGCACCGAACGAGCCGAAGGACACGACGATCGCGCTGACGATCAGCGCGAAACCGGCCGCGTCAGCTCGCGCGTTTCTCCTCGGCCGCGGCGGCGGCACGCTTTCCTTCTTCAATGAGTTGCTTGACTTTCTGGCCGCCTTTTTGTCCGATACGTTCGTAAAAATCCGGCCCATAGCGGTCGCGGGTGGCTTCGCCACCTTTCTTCCCACCCTTCTTACCGATTTGTTCGTAGAACTCGTGACCGTGGGCTTCCTTCGTGGCGAGCCCGCCTTTGCGTCCGATTTGTTCGTAGAACTCGGGACCATATTTTTTTTTGACCGTTTCGCCGCCCTTTTGGCCGGCTTCGCGGACCGACATTCCGCCGGTTTTTTTGGGGGTCTCTGGGGTGCCTGGCATGATGTTCCTCACCTGCACCGCTGGTGCCGCCCAGGAAGGACGGCGATGGTGCTGCACTTAGTACAACGTAAGTCCATCGCTCTTGGTTGGGGGTACTGTGCTAGCTTGGGGTTCTTTTTATCGTAACGCCGTCGCCGCGGTCGCGCTGGCGGGGTTAGCCTTGGGAGCCGCACCGGCTCCCGCGCCCTACCCGGCGATCCTTCGGTTGGAGCGCGCTCGCTCGCTGGGCGCGGGGCAGCTAGCAGCCTACCTGTCGTCCGCCGACGAGCCGGTCGCCGTTCGTGCCGCGCTAGCGATCGGCCGAACCAAACAGCCGGCCGGGGCCGCCCTGCTCGAAGCCCATCTCGGGGATCCGCGCGATGCGGTCAGGGCCATGAGCATCTATGGCCTCGGCCTCATCGCGTCCGGAAGCGATGCACCGGCACTGGTCGCCGCCCTAAAGGACCCAAGCGGAGCCGTCCGCGTCGCCGCCGCAGACGCGCTGGGCCGCTACGAAGCCGCCAAACGCCTCCACGGTCACTCGGCCGCCGCCCGGGCGCTGCTTCGGACGCTTGCCGCCGATGCCGACCCGATCGTGCGCTCCCGCACGGCGATCGGGCTGGAACTCTTTCGCGAGGAGCCCGACGCCCCGAGCATCGCCGCCGGGTTGGAGCGGGCGGTCGAAACGCCAAACGCGCCGGCCGTCCGCCGGGCTGCGATGTGGAGCCTCTTCCGTGGCTATGCCGATCGCCTCCCGGCACCATTCTTGCGCGCCGCCCTGCGCGACCGGGACGATGTGGTGCGCATCGAGGCGGTGCGTGCGCTCGGAAAGCGCAAGCGCGCGGACGAACGGCCGCTGCTGCTGCCGATGCTGAGCGACCCATCGTGGCGCGTCCAGGAGCAAGCTGGCGAATCGCTGCGCGCGATCGGCGGCAAACCCTTCACCGCCGATTGGAAGGCCATCCCCGCATCCGTGCATCTCCCCGCTCTCTCCGCCGACCCGCTGGCCACCCTGCCGGCGCTGCCGAGTGCGATCGCGCCGGGTAAACCCCTAGCTCCCAGCGTTGCGGAGGTTCCGCATGCGCCGCTTCTCGATCCGCATACCGCCGCGCAAATGACGCAGCCCGCGTCCGGCATGCATCCGCGCGTGCGGATCGTCACCACTAAAGGCAACGTCTACGTCACGCTCTTTCCCGAATGGGCTCCGCTGACGGTCGCCAACTTTCTCAACGTTGCCGCGCACGGCTACTACGATAACAACCGTTGGTTCCGCATCGTCCCGGATTTCGTCGTGCAGACCGGCGACCCGAACGACAACGGTAACGGCGATGCCGGTTACACGATCGGTGCCGAGGAAAATCCGCTCGCGCAAGGCAGCGGCGTCATCTCGATGGGCATGAATTATGATTCAAAGACGAACACGCCGCTGCGCGATTCGGCCGGAACGCAATATTACGTCACGCTCTCGCCGCAGTATCATCTCGATCGCGATTTCACGGTCTTCGGGCAAGTGACGTCGGGATTCGACGTACTCGCGCATCTCGTCGAATCC
>DAHUXY010000230.1 GCA_027315505.1 Vulcanimicrobiota bacterium
TGACGATCGTACATCTCGCGACCGGCAAACATCCAGCCGCGAACGATCAGCGCCTCAAAGCGCAGCCCAGCATCGCCGGCACCGAGCGCCAGACGCACGTCCGGCGCATCGACGTCGGAGTCGCACGTGAGCCACCGCAGCCGCATGCGCTGGTACGCAAGGCGCGCCGCGCCGGCGGGGTAGCTCTGCTCGACGAGGCTCTGCGCGGAGTCGAACATCTCCAGCGCCGCTTCGAAGTTCCGGCTATTGGCGTAGGCTTTACCGGAGGCAAGGTAATAGCCGAACCGTCCTTCGCCGGTGACGAATGCATCGCTGTAGCGCGCCAGGGTCTCCAACGCCAGCACCGGATCGCGGCGCGTGAGTACCTCGACGCGGGCCAGCACGCCCTGCTCGTCCAACGGCGAGGGCCACTCTTCGCACGAGGCGAGCAACTCGAGCGCGCGGTCGTACTGCGCCTCTCGAATGCACCCCCGTGCCAGCTCCAGCCGATCTTGATGCACGATCGAACGCTCGCTTAGTCCTGGATCGTTCCGGCTTGCGTTGTCGCACCGGCCGTGACGTTCACCGTCGGGCCGTTCACCATCCACTCCGTCGAGCTCTGGCCGCTTGCAGACAACTGCTGTCCGCTTGCGGTCGTATAATTGTTGAAGACGATCACGTGATACGTGCCACCGATGATGGTGTGCATCGTAAAGGTGCCGTCGGTGTCCGTATCGACCGTATTGGCGACGTTGCCACTCGAGTCAAACGCCACCACCGTGGCGCCGTACACGGGCGTTCCCGATGGGCTGAGCACGGTTCCGGCAATCTTGCCGGCCTCGACGGTCGGCACCGCGAAGAGCGTCGGGCGTACCACCAGCGAACCGTCGCTTTGTTGCGCGATCGATTCGAGCGCGTTGAAATCGGCGATCACGTCTTCGGCGGGGTTGTCGCCAACCGTGAACGGCGCCGTAATGGTCATCGCCACCGTACCCGGCGAGACGGACGTCGTCTGCGTCGTGCTTCCCGCGCCGACCGTACTCTGCGTTTCGGCGTTAGCGAGGAAATCGAGCGGATACGTGACGCCGTTTGCGACCACGCCGCTGGATTTTACGTCGACGACGAACTGCAGTTGTTGGTAGAACCCGTTGAACACGCTGCCGATGCCGATTGACGACGGATCGGTCTGCGCCGCCAGCACGTTTACGACGTACGGCGTCGGGTAGGAGGCAAGGGTCGTCACCACCCCGTTCGAAACCACCGCCACGCTATCGATGCCGATGTTGATCGCCGACGGCGACAAGTTCCCGATGCGCGGGGGCGCGTCGGTCAACAGAATTCCAATCGACGACGTTGGGATGCCGCCCAGCGTATCTTTGGGCGTGAGCGAGCGCGGTGCGACCGGCGTAAGGCCATTCGAGCCCGCGCCTTGCGAACCGCCACCGCACGCCGACAGCGTAAAGAGCAGAGCCACGATAGCGATACGAAGATGCTTTGAGTATTCCACGAGATGCCTCCAGCACACAATAGCAAGCTCGGCCACGCATAAACGCAGCAGTGCCCGTCGATCCCACAACCCAATCCCCGTCACACCAGGGGACCTCAGTATAGCTCGCACCGCACAGCAATCAAGAGAACGTGCCAGTAGTAAAGTCCCGTTTTATGTAAAGACTCGGAAAAAATGACGCATGCAACGTGCATTTATGTAAACGTTTAGTCCGTTATACCTAAAGATTGCGCAAAAAAGAGCCGCTCTTGCGAGCGGCTCGGCAGCATCGTTCCGCTCGAACGACCGTTATGGCATACCGGGTGCGGCGGCCGCCGGCGCGGCGATCGTCGCTTTCGCGTCGAGTGCTTGCTGGGCGATCGCCTGCAATTGCGCGAGATGGGCTTGCGTCAATTCGTCCAGGTGTCCGTGCTGCAGCGCAACGGCGGCAGCGTGGCGCAAGTCGGCCAGTTGCAAACGCGCGAGGGCCTGCGCATCGTCCGGAGTACCCGGCTTCGGCGAGGTCCACATATCCGCCAGCCGCTTAGCGAAGGCCACCTGCAGATTGCGGCGCACGGGCCCATCGGCGGTGGCGCGGCCGCTCGAAATGCTCCCGAAAATGCCGCTGCGCGCCCAGTCGAAGAGATCGGCGAGGGTCATCGTCGTGCCCGGGGCATACTTCGTCCCGAGATCGTCGATGCGCGCCAACCGCAAGGGCGAGAATAGCTCGTTGAGGGCCGCATTCTGCGCGGCGCCTACGATCGTCACCACCGGCACGTCGTGCCGCGGGGTGGGGTCGTAGGCCCACGTGCCCGGGGTGGAAAGCGAACTGTACTCCGAGTAGGTCAGCCTGTCGAGGACGTCGCGGTTAAAGCGCCACGGTGCATCCGCGAAGAGCCCGCGATCGAGCATGTTCCAGGCGGCGCGCTCGGCAGCCAGAGAAACCGGCGTGAGCGGCGCGGTTGCGCCCGGGTCGCCCGCGTCGGAGCGTGAGAGGTACTCGCCGCCGATGGTATGGGCCGGCATCGCCGCGCAGCGCAGGTAGGTGACCATCGGCGCCATGAAGGCCATGCGCGCTTCGTCGAAGGCGCGCCCGCGGCTGGGGAAACGCTGCGCGACGCGGTTCATGATCGAGTGCATCAGCGTCATCTGGGTACCGCACCACGCCAGCGGCTTATTGGTCAGATCGAAGGTTACCACGCGCGGGTCGACCGAGTGGCCGGAGGCGAAGCCGTCCGCATCCTCGTCGCTTGCGAAGCGATAGGTTGGGTCGGCCCATTTCGAGGCCCATTGCTTGAGCGTCGCTCGTTCCTGAGCCGGCGTATCCGAAGCCGGGATGTAGCCGTAGCCGTAGTGCACGGCATAGTAATCGTACGGCCCGAGGACCAACTGGTCGTAGTCGCCCTGCGGCGTTCCCTTCGGCCAAATGTTCAGCGGGCTATACTCCATCACGGAGCTCGCGACGCCGTGCGCGTTGGTGAAGGATTTGCTTTGGAGATCCTTCGCCGTGTACGCCATCGAACCGATGAAATTGTGCTGCAGTCCCAAGTCGTGGCCGGATTCGTGCAGGATGATCGAACGAATGAAATTTTCGACATAGGCGTGCTCGCCGGCCACGGTATCGGGAATGCCTCGCGCCGGCGCGACGATGAACTTGTAGGTGCGCCCGCCGAGGCCCTCGATGGCATCGAAATTGACGCCGATGTTGAGTTCTTCGCCGGTACGCGGATCGGTGATCAAGAGCGCTTCCGCTCCGAACTGGGGCGAACTGGTATCGATCCAGCGAATCATGTTGTGGCGCAGATCCTCGGGATCCCAGTTCGGATCGTTGGGCTGCTGGCGCACTTCCACCGCATTCAGGATGCCCACCGGTTTGAAGGCATCGTTCCAGGTGAGCAACGCCTTCTTCACCGTATCGCGATATTGGAACGGAATATCGTTGCTGAGGTAAAACACGATTGGGTTTGCCGCTTGCACGGGAGCTGCGGAGGTGCGCTTGCCAAAGTTCCAGCGCGTGATGTAATTGACGGTGCGCTGCAGTTCGCGATCGCTCGCGAAATCGATCAGCGGCTGCGAGAAATACCCAATCCGCGGATCGGCGACGCGCGGTACGTATCCGTCGCTAGGGGCCGCGATCAGGTTGTAGGTCATGTTGACTTCGACGCTGCGCGGATCGGGCGCGTTGTCGATGGCATTCGGATCGAGGGATTGCCAGGTCTGATCGACGTGCAACACGTCGTTGAGGGGAAAAGCCTTCGCTTTTGAAAAGAACGAGCGGGCCGGGTCGAGGCGATAGCCATGGGCCGGCATGTTATGCGTGAGCTGGTCGAACGAAGCGGCCAGGTCCGCGACGTCGCCGAGAAACGGCGCCGCCGGGATGACGACGGCATCGGCGCTCTCCGCAACGATCGGAACCACCGCGATCACCGATTTCGGGAGCGACGCCTCGACGCCGGTGGACTCGGGCGTATTGGGTTTGGTGATCGTATAGGTGTTCGGCCAGCGCAGCACCACGGTATCGTCGACGCGATCGAAGTGGATGATGCGGGCGGGCGCAACGTACGGCTCGCCCTGGGCCGGCCCGAAGCCGCCGAGGCCGCTCGACGGCACCGACGTTTCGATGAAATCTTTGCCGAGTTGCGAGGTGCTCAGGCTCAAATAGGTCTTGCCGTCTTTTTTAATGATCGGAATCAATCCGCTCTCAACGGCCGCGCCTTTGACGAAATCGGCGTACGGTTTTGGCGCGCTTCCAGCGGCGCCTTTGGCCGCGCCGGCCGCCTGCGCCATCGCCGGCACAGCGAAGCATGAAGCACACGCAAGAGCGAGAAACGCTCGTAAGGAACGTCGAATCATGAACCCCTCCACAAGGTGTTGGTCAATCGCTTCTTCGCTGCGCGGATGCCCATCTCTGCCGAACGCATTCGCGAATATCGGTGTGCCAAACAACGGCACTCAACGGCGGCGCGCAGGCCTTGACCCTGACCCCGCGTCATAGCGTAGCGTTTGGATTGTGAGTTCCGAAATGCATCTCCGCGAAGAACCGCTCTACCGCGCAAAGGCCTTTGCCGCACTCGCGGGCGTAACCGTGCGCGCGCTGCATCTCTACGATCGCATCGGGCTACTCCCGCCGGCTCAACGGACGGCGGCCGGCTACCGGCTTTATGGAGCGGCAGAGCTCGAACGCCTCGAACAGATCGTCGCGCTTCGCTTCGTGGGTTTCGGACTCGATCGCATCCAGGAGCTTCTCACCGGACGCACGCTGCCATTGCTCGAGGCACTCCAACTGCAACGCCGGATGATGGTGCAGCAGCAACGACACCTCGGCACCGCCATCGCCGCTATCGACCGCGCGCAACGCGCCTTCGAAAACGGCGCACCCGCCGGCCGTTGGGAGACGCTCCGCACCGTTATCGAGGTATTGAAAATGCAACAAGACTGGAACTGGACCGACCGTTACTATACCGACGAAGATCGCGCCAAGCTCGCCGAGATCCGCGAAAGCACGCCGCGCGAAGCCGTCGAACGCGGCGAGCGCGATTGGGCCGGCCTCATCGCAGAGGTGGAAGAGGCCGCACGCAGCGGCAAGAGCCCGTCCTCCGAGCGTGGCCGGGATCTGGCGGGGCGCTGGAAGGCGCTCGTCGGGGCCTTTACCCAAGGCGACCCGGGCATCTCTCGCGGGCTCAACCGCATGTGGACGGATACCGAGCATCATCCCGAGGGCTTCAAACGCCCGTGGAGCGACGAAGCCGACCGCTTCATCAAGGCCGCCATGGATTTGTAGCCCCGGCCACTACGGCCCCAAATAGACTCCTTTCAGCCAATCCGGGACCGGGATATCAGGGATGGCGGTACGCAGGACGAGTTCGGCGGAGTTGAGGGCCCCCTCGACCCAGCCTTGCTCGTTCGAGAATGTCTCGCCGGCAAAGTAGACCGGCGTGCCGGACTCCGGCTGCCGGATCGTTCCGATCGTCTTGGTGACGTCGATGCCGGCGTTCCAAAAATGCCAGCCTGCGCCGTACGGAGGCACGGTCCAGTCGATAAGCTGCATCCAGTAGGGTTGCGGAACGTCGACGCCATGCATGAGGGCCAGTTGGCGTAACACCTCTTTACTGAGGGCGGAGTTTAGCGGAACGTCGGATACGAGCTCGTTCTCACCGAGCGTCGTGTCGATGAGGAAGCGCCAGAAGCTTTCGCAACGCCCATCGGAGTATGCCGCCATAAGCAGAGCGTTGTTGGTACTCGCATCGGTGCCGAAGTAATATACTTGCCGGATCGGCAAGTCCGTCGTCGAGCGCCCCGCGGTGAGATTGAGCGGCGGCTGCGACCACCACGCATTCGAAAAGCCCATGAGAATCTTGATCGCGGGCATGGGCGTCACCATCGCGACCTTCGCATTGACCCCGTCGGGGTCCTTAAAGATACTCGACTTCGCGAGGACGCTCTGCAACGCCATTTGCGGCAGGCACAACAGCACGTTCTTGGCTAGCACGTCGGCACCCGGGCCTTTCGGATCTCCGAGCTTGAACTCCAACACCGGCAATTGCGTCGCCGGCTCGAGGCGAATTCCCTCAAGCATGAATCCGAGTTTGACCCCGGCCGGATTGTTTGCGAGGTTCACGAGCGTTACGGGAAGCGATTCGTATCCGTCGGTAAGACGCTGGTAGCTCACGTTGGACGGAAAATCGGCGAGGAGATGTTCGCAGGCCTCAGCGGCATTCCAATTGTCGGTAAGGGATTCGTAACCACCGCCATCGAGGAGCAACGCGTACGCCTCGCTCGACATCGTCGGAAAGATCGCGTCCCAAAATCCCCAGTCGTACAACATGGCGCCTTGCCATTGGAGCGTCTGTTTTGCGACCTCCCATTGTTGCGGCGTGTACTGGAGAGCATCGGGAACCAGCGTCTTAATCGCGTTGACCAAAATCCGTCCGGGTTTCCGGCCGCTTTCATCCTGCGAGAGAAAATACGGCACTTTCGCAGGATTTCGAAAATCGGAATCGAGCAGCAGATGTCTGCGCAAGGTTGCAATATTGCTCGGTCCGCCCATAGGGAACGTTTGCGTCCGGAGTCCGAGCTGCTGCACGAGCGCCGAGACGAACTCTTGCGACGAAAGAAAACGCATTCCGCCCAACTCGGCGCGAAGGTTCGGCATGCCCGGCGGCGTCGTCGTTAGCAAACGTCCGCCGATGCGATTGCATTGTTCGAACAGTACCACGTTATATCCGAGTTTCGAGAGCCGCCAAAACGCATATGCGCCCGAAACACCCGCACCGACGATAGCGTAGTCAGGGATAAGTCCATCCTGATTCATGTCACGGCTTCCTCCTAACCCTTTGCTGCAGTAGCATTGGCAAACCAAGGCATCTCGAAGGTGACGAACTGCTGGTGCGCGAGTACGAAGGCGTCGGCGGCGTCGGGTTGATGGAGCTCTCGTAGGCATTCGGCGTAGGTGAGCGTGGCTCGGGCACGGTCGCTGTTGAGCGAGAATTCTTTGGTAAAGGCATCGATCTGCGCGAACGTTTCCCGGACACCGTCGGCGTTTCCGGCGGCGGCCCGCTCCAGCATGATCGCGCGTTGCGCCGCAGCGCGACCGAATCGGTCGCCGTCGCTCTCGCGATCCATTGCGGCACGCACCTGAAGCAGCGCTCCCGCGAAGTCAAAAGCGCGGGCTAGCGCTTCGGCGCCCCAGCCGTGCATCACCGATGCGGCGAGATGCGCGCCGGTGCGCACGTAACGCTCGATGCTCCCGAGCATTTTCGCGTGCGCCTCTTGTGGATCGCCATCGAACGATATGCTATAGGCACTCTCGATGGCAGCAAACGCTCCGAGCACTTCGTTCCCCGTGCGTTCCGCCAGCACGGCGCAGCGCTCGCAAATCTCGCGCGTTCCCGGCCAATCCCCGCGAAGCGCTCGCGCCCAACCGATCTGCTGCAG
>DAHUXY010000238.1 GCA_027315505.1 Vulcanimicrobiota bacterium
CGCTGCTTCGCTTCGCGAGGTCGAGCAGATCCTCGACGACTTGTTTGGGGCCGTCTTGGGCGGAGATGCCGACGACGACCGTTTCCAGAAGATGGGCGCGAACGACCGGCGCCGCCGCCGCGGCCGTCGATAGCGTAACGTAACCCGAACCGGCCCGCGCCGCCGCCCGCGCCGCGAGTGCGGCGGCGCCCGGAAACTGCTCGGAACCCGCGACGAGCAGCGGCGCTCCCGCCGCGCGTTTATCGCCGCATGCGGAGCGCTTTGGAAGCAACGCTAGGAACGCGCGATCGTCTAGGGCGGCGTATGCGCCCGCATAGCTCGCGAGGATGCTCGGTGCGATGCCGATATCGGCGACGTAGAGCTCGCCGGCGCGTTCGCGCCCGGGATCGATCAGCAATCCCGGCTTTGCGGCCGCGAGCGCGAGCGTAAACGAAGCGCGAACCGCGCGCTCGGACACCGCGCCGGTATCGGCATCGATGCCGCTGGGAATATCGATGGCGAGCACCGTTCGCTCGCGCGCGTCGAGTACGTCGAGCGCGGCCGCATAGCTAGCATCGAGCGGCAAGCGCGCCCCGGTGCCGAAGAGCCCGTCGATCGCGAGCGCCGCACCCTCCACCGCGGCGCGCGCGTCGGCGGGCGTCCGCGGAAACGGCCGCACCGCGACGCCCGCATCGCGCGCGCGTTCCAGCGCGGCGATCCGGGCGGGCGAAGGCTGCGGGCTTTCGGCAGCATAGACGATGCGCTCGTACCGTGCGTCCAACTCGGCAAGCGCGGCGAAGGCATCGCCACCGTTGTTGCCGGGCCCCGCGAACGCGACGATAGGTCCGCCCTCGGGCACGCGCGCTCGGATGAAGGCCGCAATCCGCATGCCGGCGGCCTTCATGAGTGCGTCCGCTCCGACCGTCGCGCACGCTTGCGTGTCGGCGGCGCGCATAGCTGTGGAATCGAGGACGTACGTCATCGTTCGAGGATGACCACCGCTGCAGCGGTCGCAACGGTATGCGTGATCGTCAGATGAATCGTGGCGACGTCGCGTTGGACGACCAAGCGTTCCGCCTTGCCGAAGAGGCGGATGATCGGTTTGCCGCTCGACTCGTGGCCGACCCCGACCCATCGCCACGGGATCGCGTGGCCGAAGGCTTTCCGCGTCGCTTCTTTTGCGGCAAAGAAGCCGGCCAGCCGCTCCGGCCAGTTACGTTTGCCGAGCGCGTAGGCCATTTCTTCATCCGTATAGACTTTGCGTGCGAACCATGCAAGTGCGCGCTCGTCGAACCGGTAGCGCTCGACTTCCGCCAGGTCGATCCCGATGCCGACGATCATGTTTCGGCCTTTCGTAGCGGCTAACAAGTTTTCCGGCCCGGCGGGGCGAAGCAGGGCTGAAGATGGAGTCGAGGGTTCGCATCGTTCCGATCAACGCAATGGATGGCGGTTTTCTCGACCGTCTCGCACTCTGCTTGGAGGAGCGCTTTCTCGCCTCCGCGCGCGTCGAACGCACGCTGGTGGTTCCGCGAAGCGCGCTGAACGCGACCCGCCGGCAACTCTTTCTCTCCACCATCGTCTCGAAGGTGCGCCGCGCCCATCCGGAAGAAGCCGGCGTGCTGCTCGCCATTACCGATTTCGACGTCTATAAGACGTCGCACCGTTTTATTTTCGGTGACGCCGACGAAGCGCAGGGCGTCGCGGTCGTTTCGCTCCATCGGCTTCGCGCGGAGTTCTACGGCGAGGAACCCGACGAGAATATGCTCTTTCAGCGGGCGCTCAAAGAGTGCGTGCACGAGCTGGGGCACGCGTTCGGTTTGAAGCATTGCTTTAACGCCCGCTGCGCGATGTACTACTCCAATTCGATCTTCGAGACCGATAACAAAATGCCGTACTTCTGCGAAACGTGCGATAAGCGCATGAGCCGCGCCCGGAACGAGCGCTCGTAGCCGGATTCTCCACGGGCCCCTGATAACGGGCCCCGGCTAAACCGGCGACCCATAACGACCGTTACAACGAATATAGGGAGAGCGCGCAGTGAGGCCTCGCACGTGAGGCTTCGGTACCGCTCCTCTTGGGTTTTGGAGTGGTCCGGCTCTTGCTCGTCGTGATAAAGGGAGTACTGTGATCTACGCCTTCTTCGCGGGGTTGCGGACGCGGCTTTCGGCCCCGGCCCGCGTTGCCATTGCTGCGATCGCTGCGGCCGTGTGCTTCGGCCTGGCATGGTACGGTACGCCGGTCTCCATAGAGATTCTGCTGCTCGCGGTGGTTGCGGTGGCCGCTGCGCTGGTTGGCTTTCCGCTGGGCGCGGTGCTCGCAATCGTGGCCGGAGCCATCGATTTCGCGGTCCGGCGCGCGCACCACAGCCACGAGGCCCTCTCGAGCGCCATACTGCTCGCGGCGAGCGGGGCGATCGTGAGCGCGCTCTTTTGGGATGAGTCCGCCGATGACCCGGCGCGGGCGGAGCCGGAGGGCGGCCAGCGCGCCTTTACGGGATTCGGCCGGGTCGCGCTCCCGCGCGGCGCGGACGCAACGATGCATGCCAGCATCGCCTCGCTGGCCTCGGGCGTTCGTGACGTGTCGCAAGGCGACTTCACCAAAAACATCGCGGTCAGCGATGCCGCCCTTCAAGACTTGGCCATCGCCCTGAACAAATTGATCTTCGGGATGCGCGATTTTCTTCGGCAGCTGCACAAAAACGCGGACAATTTGGGCGTCGCGGGTGAGGACCTCCGTTCGACCGCTTCCACCGCGCTGGCCGTGATCGAAGGTGCCGCTGTGGCGCAGGGCCAGCTCGACGAAGGCATTCAGGAGCAGTCGCGGATCGTCGCGGAAGCCACGATTCGCGTCCTCGCGCTGACCGAAGCGATCTCCACCATCGCTGCGTCGGCCGAGGAACAGACGCGCAGCCTCGACGAGACGGCGTTGGCCGTTTCCAATATGGCGAGTTCGATTGAGGAAGTGACCGCCCAGGTCGATTCGCTCTCGTCGATATCGACCGAGACCTCTCGCATCGCCGCGCGCGGCGATACCGCCATCGGCACGATCGTCGACGGCATGCACACGATTCGCACCACCATCGACGATCTCGGCAGCGACATCGAGCAACTCGGCAGCAATTCCGAGCAGATCGGCGACATCGTTAAGGTCATCGACCGGATCGCGGAACAGACCAACCTGTTGGCGCTCAACGCGGCGATCGAAGCCGCGCGTGCCGGCGAACACGGCCGCGGCTTCGCGGTGGTTGCGAGCGAGATTCGCAAGCTCGCCGATAGTAGCGTTTCGGCCACCAAGGAGATTGCCAGCCACATCACCTCGACGCAGGGTGTGATCGGCGAGGTCGTCGAGGCGATGTCGAGGCTCACGGCACGCGTGGAAGACAGCGTCGGCAGTACGAACTCGGCATCGGGCGCGCTGCAAGAGATCGTTTCGGCGGTGCTCGCGTCAAACCAGCAGATCGGCGAAATCAGCGCCGTAACGCGCGCGATGAGCGCCAATTCCTATCAGGTGATCCGTTCGATCGAAGAGATCACCAAATCGGTCTCGCTCAATCTACAGGCAACCCAACAGATGACGCGTCAATCGGATGACGTGAATAAGGCGTTCTCCGATATCTCGTCGATTTCGCAGCAAAACGCCTCGTCGGTCGAAGTGCTCACGTACGTGAACAAGGAAGTCACCGACGCCGCGCAGCGCATGCTCACGTCGGTGGAAGAGATGAACGAGCTCGCCGGGCAGATCGATACGCGCCTGGGACAATTCAAAATCAGCGATTCTCGTTCAGAGGAAGGTACCACCGTATGAGCCTACGCGTCCGCCTCTTGGGCACGATCATCGGAGCGATCGTGCTGTTCTTTTTGATCAGCGTCATCGCCGCTCGCTTGGTGCTTCAGCGGGATTTACTGGATCTTGGGAAGACCGAAGTGACCAACGGCGCCGGCGCCTTCGGCGGATATTGGGATTCGCGCAAGGACCAAATCAAGCTTTTGGTTTCGCAGGATGCGGTTTCGGATAGCTTGCGTAAGATTCTTCAAGCGAAAAACGTGGGCGCGATGCAAGACCAGTTGGCAAATATCGCGCGCACGTCGGGGCTTTCGTTTTTAACGATCGTGGACGGCAGCGGCAGAGTGATCGCTCGCGCAAACGGGCCGCAGCCGGGAACGCTCGCGCAGGATAAACTGATTCAGCGCGCGCTCACCGGCGAAACGGTGAGCACGGCGACGCTGCTGGGGCCGGCGGTTCTAACCGGCGAGGGATTGGCGCTCCAGGCACAAGCCGATATCAAGGGACCCGGCGGCAAAACCGTCGCGCAGGCCAACCAGGGCCTCGCGCTCGTGGCCGCGGCACCCATCAGCGACCAAAACGAGCGGACCATCGGGGCGATTTACGGCGGCATCCTGCTCAATCACTACTACGACCTGGTCGATCAGGCGACGCGCGCGCTCGGCGGATCGGCGGCCTTGTTGGACGGCGACGCGATCGCTGCGAGCACCATCGCGCAACCGGACGGCACGCGCACCGTCGACGTGCAGGTTCCGGTTGCGGACTCGGTGCTCAAAACGGGCCAGGCGTATACGGGATCCGATACCGAAGGCGGCACGGAGTACCTCGTCCACATCGATCCGATTCAGAACGATCAGAATCAAACCATCGGCGCACGGTGGTACGGCATCCCGATGGCGCAGATCACCGGCATTATCAATCATACGACGCAGACGCTGGTGCTCTGGGGACTGCTCGCGATGATCATCGCACTCGCGCTCGCCATCCCGATCGTTCAAGCGCTCTCGAACACGCTGGCAAAACGCAGCCAGCAGGTTCGCGCGGCGGCTAAGGAACTCGGCGTGGTGATCGTCGGGGCGGAAGTCTCGGGCGACCACATCGCACAGACGAAGGCTGCGGTAGAGAAGAGCGGCGCCTTAATCGCCGAGATTCAGGCCGGGTCGCCTTCGCCGAAAATGAGCGAACTGCGCGCCGTCAACGACGAGTTAGAGGGCGATATCATCGTGATCGATACGCTCTCGCAAGAGATGAGCGGCCGCATGCAACAAGCGGTGCATCGCGTCGCCGAACTCAACGAAGTCGCGGGCGGCCTCAACGAACTGGTAACCGGGGAAAAGAACTAGCCGGTCATGGCAGACGTCGTCTTGTTCTTCGCCAGCAACGCCGACACGATGATCGCCACTAAGGCGCTCAAGGACTCGGGCATCGTCGCGAAGATGATTCCGAAGCCCGCCAACGTGACGAGTTCGGCAAACCTCTGTCTTTCGATCGAAGCGGGATCGGTCGAACCCGCCAAGAGCGCGCTCGGCACCGCCGGCATCGCG
>DAHUXY010000243.1 GCA_027315505.1 Vulcanimicrobiota bacterium
GAAATACACCTCGTCGAAGATCTTCCCCGCAGGCAACCAATAGTTGACGAACAGCGTGACGAACGAGGCAAGCGCGATGCCGATGGACAGTACGTAATCCAGCGGCCGAACGAATCGATCGCTCCGCTCCGCGGGTTGGAATAGTTCGGTCAAGACGCCGAGGCCGCCCGCGCGGCAACCCGCGCTCGCGTGCGTTCGATCAGATCCTCGATCGTCGGAACCGGTATGCCGTGCGCTCGGGCGGCGCGCAGTATCGTTCCGCCGATGGCATCGAGTTCGGGCTCGCGGCCGGCTTCGACGTCCTTCTGCATGGAACTCCGCATGCCGGGCTTGGCACGCCCGATCAATTCCAGCGCCCCGTGCGCTTCAACCGACGCGCCGCACGCGAGCGCAACGGCGGCGACTTCGCGAACGGCGGTCTCTAAGCGCTCGCGCCACTCGGGCGTCTCTCGCACGTAGCCGAGCGGCTCTCCCGCCGCCGACGTCGTCAATGCCAAGGGTGCGAGAAAGACCAGCTTCGACCACAGTAACGTCTGTTCGTCGTCGATATACCGAACGTCGACGCCGAATCCGGCAAGCGTCTGCGTTGCCGCTGCCAGTACCGCCTTGGCGTTCTGAGCGAGCGTGAGATTGATGAACGGGCTACTCTGGCGGAAACGTCCGGGCGCAAGCTTCTCGGTTTCGACCGAGATCGTGGCCGGGACGACGGCGTCGCTGCCGAACGCGTCGCGCAGCACCGGCATATGGTCGATGCCGTTGAGCAGCGGCACGACGAGACGCGGTCGTAATGACGACACGGCGCGGAGCGCATCGCGCAGTTGGGTCGCTTTCGGCGTAACCCACAGGACGTCGATCTCACCGTCGAGCGCGGTGACCGAGCGGACGCTGCCCCGCACGATCGCGCCGTCGGGCCGTTCTAGGGAGACGTCCATGTGCTCGTGCGGATCGCTCCGAACGACGGCCGTGACGCTATGGCCTCCGGCCGAAAGCAGCGTGGCGATCAAGCCGCCCACGCCGCCTAAGCCGAGAACGGCGTGGCTTTTGAGCGGGTTTCCGGCAGACTGGTCGCTCACGTTAGTCCACACCGATGTCCCAGAGCAGCCCCAAGTCTTTTTTCGCAAACGCCCGAAACGAGATCAACGTCTCGGTGCCCTCGATGCCTTCCAGCGATCCGATGTGCTCGGTCACTAAATCGTTCAGTTGCTCGTGCTCTTTGACGCGCACGATCACGACCAGATCGAATGGGCCCGCCACCGAGTACACCTCGGCGACGCCGTCGATGGCGAGGAGGTCGTCGGCGATCGACTTGAGCCTCGGACGCTCGACATTCATGAGGATGAACGCGGTAACCATGCGGGCAGCTTCGGCACCGCCGATGGGAATGACTCCCGGAGCGGCCGCCTCAGCGCCCGAAGCGGCGATCGCGCTCCTCCCGAATGCGCTCGGCGCGCTCGGTTGCGTCAAAGCGTCGCGACTTCGGCCGCCGGAGCATACCGGTGCGAATGCGCGACGCCCCAACCACCAGGATCAGGGCGATCGCGATGAGCGCGAAGGCCAATCGATACGGAACGTGGAGCGCCGCCAGGCTCGCAACGATCACGGCCAGCAGCGCGGCCAACGTCTCCCAACGGCGCATTCGCAGCCTCCCTATACGTCGATCCGCGCGCGCTATTTATTTTTGAACTTGGCGACGCGCTTTTCGTTGTACGCCGCGATGCCTTCTTTCGCGTCCTCGCTCTTGAACAGCAACGACTGCAATTCGCGTTCGAGCGCCAGCGCATCTTGGAGCGGAATTTCCGCACCCGTCTGAACGGCGCGCTTGATGTGTCCGACCGCCATCGGCGCCTTGTTCGGAGTGCAGAATTGCCGGGCGTACTGCACGATTTGCGCGCGGAATTCGTCCGCCGATCCTTCGATGACGTCGGTGATCACGCCCCAGTCCTGGGCTTGCTCGTAGCTAAAGGTCTTGCCGGTTACCATCAATTCGATGGCGCGCGGCTTACCGACCAATCGCGCGAGACGCTGCGTACCGCCGGTACCTGGGAGCACGCCAAGCGAAACCTCCGGCAGCCCGATCTTCCCGCCGTCCTTGCGCGCGATGCGAATGTCGCACGCCATGGCGATCTCCATGCCGCCGCCGACGCAATGCCCGTTGAGCGCCGCGATCACGAGCTTGGGCGTCTGCTCCAAACGCGAGAGCGTCTCGTTGGCATGCAGGCAGAACATGTACTTGAATTCCGGCGTGACCGCATTGAGCATCGCGATGTTCGCGCCGGCCGAGAAGAATTTCTCGCCTTTGCCGGTGAGAACGATCACTTCCACGTCTTCGTCGAAGCGCGCGTCGAGAATCGCTTCGTCGAGTTGGCGCATCATTTCGTGGGTGTAGGTGTTGGCCGGCGGATCGTCCATCTCGATGAAGCCGATGTGTCCGTCTTTCCAATAATTGATGACGCGCTTTCCGTCGAAGGCTCGCGCCTCCCGGCCGAATGGGGTCTGCTGGGCCGTGGTGCTTCCGTTACCGCTCATAGTGATTCTTTCTCGTACAAACGTGGTGTGTCGTGTGGAGCGTGCGAACTAGCCGGCGCTAGTTTTGAGAAATGCTGTTGCTGCCCTTGGGCGCGATCCAACCGGGATTCTTGAAATACGATGCGAGCACCGCGTCGTCGGCGCCGGTAGGAAGAACGCTTGGTGCGTAGGCTTCCCACTCCGCCTCGGTTAGGCGGCGGCCGTCCACGCTGTAGCGCTCGCCGGAGAACTGGCCGATCTTGCGATTGAAGCGCAGGTCCGGGAGGTAAAACTTCGTCGAGCTCTGGTTGACTTCGTTGACGCGCTCGATCGTTTTCCCGATCTCGTCGTAAAACTGGCCTCGCGCTCGCTCGTTAAGCATCTCTTTATCGACGGCCTCGCCGGTTTTGTCCTCGTCGACGCGGCCTTTGATGCCCCACGTGTAGGCCCACTGAGCCGACCCGGAGTGATCGGTTCCAAAGAGATCGAGCGAGCCGGAAATCCATTTGTTGTAGTACTTCTGCTGCATTTCAACGGGGATGACGGCGGCCTTGGCGATGCGGCGCAGGCCCGTGATCCCGGTGCCCATGTGGAACGCCTCTTCGCGCAGCATCGGCCCCATCGACGCCGCCAGGGGCGCGAAGCTCGAGTGCGAGAGCATCGAAAGCTGGAACTTCCCGTCGCGGTCCATGAAGTTGGTGTAGGCGAAGAAATCGAGCCAATGCGTCACGTCTTCGTTAAAGGCGTTGAGCAAGCGATTTTTTTTGCCGAACGCGCGGCGCTCGAGCATTTTTTGCGCCTCGATCTTGCCCTCGCTGCCGAAGTGGTTCACGAGGAGATGGCACATTTGGTAGCCGTGGCGCGTCTCTTCGACCATGATCCGCACGAGGGCGCCGAGGTCGTACTCGCTCGGCGCGTTATTGACCAGAAAGCGCTGCTGCTCGTTGGAGGCGAACTCGGTATCGCCCTGATAGACGATCATGTTCAGCACGGCATCCCGCATGCGTTGGTCGGGAATTTCGCCGATCTTCTCCCAGCGGCGCTCGCCGCGGAAGTCGCCGAAATAGATTTCCGATGTGGGCAGCTCGCCGTACTTGGCCTCGAAGGCGTACCCCGGCATATACCGCTCGATCAGATCCTGATCCAGCCCGATATCGTGCTGCCAGTCCTTGAGCAGGTCTATCCAGTCATCGAAGGTGGAAATACGCGCCATGGTTGCTCTCCTCAGAAACCGTCCAACCAGGTATATGACGGTTTTTTGCTAATTCGTGAGAATACCGTCATGCTACTCATCCAACGGAGAGGTGTCAAGCTGGAAACGCGCCAGGTTACCCGCCCGAACTCGTTCATTTTTACCTTATATGGCGACATGGTCCACCGGCATACCCCCGACGGCTCGCTCTGGATCGGCGGGCTGGTCCGCCTCATGGCGACCTTCGGGCTCTCCGACGCGGCCGTACGCCAGGCCGTTTCGCGAATGTCGCGTCAGGGCTGGCTGGTCGCGAGCAAGCGCGGAAACCGCGCCTTCTATGCCGTGACCGAGCGCGGCCGGCGGCGGATCGAAGGGCTCAGCCCCCGCATCTACGGACCGATCGTGGAGTGGGACGGCCGGTGGCGCATGCTTACGTACGGCGTGAGCGAAGCGCAGCGCGACCGGCGGGATCGCCTGCGTAAGGACTTGGCCGTCTTGGGCTGGGCGCCGCTCTCGGCCTCGACCTGGATTTCGCCCTCCGACACCATCGAACAAGCGCGCGACGTTGCCCAAGCCGCGGACGTGCTCGGCGACGTCGATCTGTTTTCGGGCGAATACCATGGGCCGCTCACCGACCGTGCCCTGCTCGAAAAATGCTGGGACCTCGAGGCGATCGGCGCGGCTTACGGCGCGTTCATCGAGCGGTACGCTCCCCGGCTGCAGGACGAGCGAACGACCGCCGGGTTCTCCGAGCGCGAGGCTTTCGTAGAGCGCCTGTGGCTCGTCCACGACTATCGCAAGTTCACGTACATCGATCCCGGTTTGCCCAGCGCGCTCCTACCGGCACACTGGGCCGGCACCCGGGCCGCGGCCCTCTTTCGCGAATACTACGCCGCCATCGAGGCGAAGTCGCTGCACTTCTTCCGCTCGGCCGCGAACCTGGGCTCGGCGAGCGCATGAATCGCGCCCACAGCGGTCGAACCTCGCCCGCCATGCCCAAACGCTTCGCATTCGCTCTCGCATTCGTCGCACTGGCCCTAGCCGCGTGCAACAGCAATTACAATCCTTACGGAACGGTCACGCCGATCCCGTCACCCACGGCGACCACGTACTCGCCGAACCCCAACGTCACCTCGGCCATCGTCGAAGTCACCGTCTCCTCGCAGCCGGCCGCCGGCGCCTTGGTTTCGGAAGCTACGCCGGACCCGAATGGGAACCTCAGCACCGCTGCGCCGATCGCACAAGCGACGACCGGACCGAACGGCCAGGTCACGTTCTCAAGCCTAACGCCCGGCCAAGTCTATTGCTGGTGGTATAATTTCTCGCCGACGGTGCAGTCCTCGAATTGCACCAAATACTGGCAAGGAAACATCGTTTACCTCGGCAACTAGCACCCCGTTTTACGCCCGCCTAAAACGAAAAAAGCCGCGCTCAATCGAACGCGGCCTTTTTCGTTGCTTCCCCTCGCGGCTTTAGCGGTTGATGTGGTAGTCGAGTTGTAACCGGATCGTGCGCGGCGGCGCGGGGATGAGCGGGGCCAGGATCGAGGCCAAACCATTTGCGTTTTGGCCGACCTGCGCGACGCCCGTTCCGGGCTGCGGCAGATTGTTGAAGTTGTTGGTGTTGAACAGATTCTCCACCGAGAGTCCGACCGTCAGCGTCTTGGCTACCGGGCGTTTCACGACCAGGTCCCAGATCGTGAAGGGCGGCTGATTGTAGGTATTGTTCTTGCCCTCGAAGTCGGCGCCGAGTTCGAAGTACGTCTTGTCGCGCAGCGTGTAGCTTCCCGCCGCGTACGCCTTGAGATAGGGTATGCAGATTTGGCTGCCGCCGTTGCTGCACTGCTGTTGCCCGTTCGCCGGCTGCGACACGGCATTCGCGCTGTAGAATGCCGCAGGCACGCCGTTGATGATCGAACGGCTCAGCGTCGCCGTCGCATAGTAACCAAGCCCGATACCGGGCTCGTGGCTATACTTCATGGTGAGCAGCTGCGCCGAAAGGCCGGCGACGTTCACCGGTTGGTTGATCGAGGGCGCACCGGGAATGACCGTCGTGAATTGTTCGACGACGTTATGGATCTGGGTGTTCTGCAGATCGAGGCTCAGCACGCTGTCGCGGCCGAAGCGCTTGTCCATGCCGATGTCGAACGCGGTCGCCGTTTCCGGATTCAGGAACGGATTCTTCTGCGTGATCGAGCCGTTCGGCGCGACCACGTTCGGCTGCGTGAAGAACGCCGATCCGCTGACTTCGGAGGCGTACGGATAGACCGCGGACGTTCCGAAGGACGCGCGATACGAAAGCCCCGCCTTCGGCGAAAGCGTCAGGGCGATGTGCGGATCGAAGCGGCTGACGCTGCGCGTTAGCGGCGCCGGCACGAGGACGATCTTACTGCCGACCGTCGTCGGAATTTCTTGGATGCCGTTGAGGTTCCAATTGGTCTCGTAGAGACCGCCCCGCAGGCTCAGGTGACGCGCCAGCGCGAAATCGCCGGTGAGTGAAAAGATGTTGTACTTCTCCAGCGTGTCGGGCGTGTTGACGGCCGACGGGCTGCCGTAGTACGCGAACGTGTCGTCGCTGTGGTAGTCGTAGGTGAAGTTTAGGAGATTCTCTCCGAACGGATGGATGAACGACACGGTGGTCCCGTGCAGCTTGTCCGACTCGAGCAGATTGAACGCGCTCTGCGGACAATAATAGAGGCCGCCGCCGGCGGCCGTTGGGCAACTCGCGCTTTGCACCGGTGAATAATGGTCGGCATAATTGGCTTCGCCCGAGCCGTCGATGATACGCGAGATATTGCCGACGTACGGACGAACCAGGAGCGTGTTCTCACCAAGCGACGTGCGGAATTCGCCGGTGAAGATCGGTTGATTGTTATATACCTTTGAACCGGGGAAGAAAATGTAGCCGTTCACGGTTTTGCCGATATCCTTACCCGGGATTCCGCACTGCCCGGAGTACGAGACCGACCCCGCCGGAATGCACTGCACGATCGTGGTTTGGCCGGCATCCTGGCCGTAGGCCGTTCCCTGCGGTATGTAGCCCGCCTGCGAGCCGACGAAACCCGCCGATATCGAGGTTGACGGCGAGAGATCGTAGCGGAATTTGAGGATCTCGCCCTTGCTGACCAGCGAGCCCGAGAGATCGCCGCAGAATTGCTCGATGCCGATTTGTCCGGGCACCTGCGAGATCGTATTGTTGGCGAGTTTGACCACGCAACCGCTGGTTTCATAGTACGGCCCGTTGACGCCGCTCACCGCACCGCCGATGACGGTCGAAAGCTTGCCGAACCGATCGGTTGCAAGAAAACTCGAGTACTGCGCGCCGAAGTTGTCGAGCCCCGTCACGAACTCGGCCGTGGGTTTTCCCGTAAAGTTCGGCGTGACGAGGTTCGCCGTACCGCCGATGGTCGTCGACGCGAACGGCGTGGTGTTTCCAGGCCCCGTCTGCGTTTCGACGTCCTGCAACAAAAATGAGTTGAAAAACTGCGAGAACCAGACGCCGTACCGCCCGCCGGAAACCGGATGGCCGTCGATGAGTACCTGCGTTTCGTACGGCTGCGCGCCGCCCAGAGAAATGGAGGTATTCGGCGAGGTCGAACCGCGCTCGATGCCGGCGCCGGGGATACGCGCGATTACGTTATTGATCTGCGGGTTCGCGAGATTGGTAAACGCTGCGCGCGCGGTGACCGTCGAAACGGCGGCCCCGGTATTGATCGAGGAGGCTCCGTTGACGGAAACCGTTGCGATCGTGCGAAGCGTGTTGAGACTGGCTTCTTGTAGCGTCACCGCGATCGGCAGCGTCTCGCCGGCGACGAGCGCGAGATTGCTCAACGTCGCACGACCGTAGCCGCCCTTGGTCACATCCAAACGATAGAGACCCGGTGTGGTTGAAATCGTGAAGTGTCCGGCCGCGTCGGTTGTGGTGCTCTTGCCGGCCGGCCCTGAGATAAGAACGCGCGCATCGGAAATAGGCGCGCCCGAGGTGCTTTTCACCGTGCCGTTCAACGTCGCGGTGGCCTCGTCCGAACGAGCGGCCATCGGAATCGCGAAGAGCATTGCGACCAGCACCAGAGTGAAGCGAGAAGACATTCTCGGTCCTTTCGGGTGGTAAAGGAATGGATGATCGCTCGGAGCCGTAGCGGCGCGCGAGCTACCTCCAGACGGGAAGATTATCTAGGGATACTGAGGCGACCTACGTCAACAATATGAAGTTTTAATCGTCTTCGTGCAAGTGGAGATGGCAGCCGTCCTCGGCGTCGGAGAGGACGTCCCGGGCCTCGGCCAATACTGCATGCGAAATCGGCACGTCGGGCGGTTCGATGCTCCCTTGGGCGGCGAGGAAGTCGACTTCGCTCCAGTCCTCCCACGTCTCGAGCGGTTCCCCGTCGACGTCGGCGGGAAAGCGTACGCAGAAACCCTGGTCGAGATGGACGCCGACCACCGTCACTCCCGTGCCGCGCGCGAAGAACGTTCCATCCTTCCACAGGGTGCCGTAGGTCGTATCGTACTGGTGGCCGATTTTCAGCGGTTCGATGTGGATGGTCCTCGCTAAACCCCAAACGGGTTGAGTGGTTTTTCTCCGATGTACGTTAGAACACTCTTGGTCTCGCTGTAGAGATTCATGGTTTCCAGGCCAAGCTCGCGTCCGTATCCCGACTGTTTGTACCCACCGAACGGTACTCCCGGAAAGACCGCGTACGGCGTATTGATGGCGACCGTGCCGCTGCGAATCGCGCGTGCCGTTCTGTTGGCACGGCCGATATTCTGCGACCAGACGCTCGCTGAGAGGCCGTACTCAGAATCGTTCGCGAGAGCGATTGCTTGCGCTTCGGTTTCGAAGGGCACGAACGAGACGACGGGGCCGAAAATTTCCTCGCGCGCGATGCGATCGGAGGCCTTGGCCTCGTACGCGGTGACGTTCCAGAACATGCCGCCCGCGAGATCGCCGGGGAGCGATGCGGCGGCGCCGCCCACGATCGCGCGCGCACCCTCCTCGGCCCCGATGCGGCAGTAGGAGGCAATTTTATCAAACTGCTCTCGCATCGTGATCGCGCCTACGTGCGTCTGCGGATCTTCCGGGTCGCCGACGCGGATGAGCGCGGCTTTCTGAGCGAACGCGGCGATGAAGCGATCGTAGATGCCGCGCTGGAGGAGGATGCGCGAGCGCGCCTCGCACGTCTGGCCGGCGTTATAGTAGATGCCGTATAACGCGCCGGCGACCGCGCCGTCGAGATCGGCGTCGTCGAAGATGACGGAGGGCGATTTGCCGCCGAGTTCGAGCGTGACGCGCTTGAGCGTCTGCGCGGCGGTTTGAGCGACCAGTTTACCGGTAACCGTGCTGCCGGTAAAGGCGATCTTGTCGATCGCGGGGTGCTCGACGATCCACTGTCCGAGTTCGCGACTCGACCCGGTGACGATGTTGAGCACGCCTTCCGGCACGCCCGCTTCCAGAGCAATTTTCCCCAACTCTATCGCCGTGAGCGGCGTCGCCGGCGCCGGTTTGAGAACGACGGTGCAACCCGCCGCAAGCGCCGGTGCCACTTTCCAGGACGCGAGCAAGAGCGGAAAATTCCAGGGCACGATCGCGCCCACGACGCCGACCGGTTCGCGAACGGTGTTGGCGAGATACGTCGACATCGGGGGCGGCAACGTTTGGCCGTAGTGCTTGCTCACGGCGCCCGCGTAAAACTCGAAGCAATCGACGATGGCGCCCATCTCACCCTTGGCGGTGCCGATCGTCTTCCCGTTATCGCGCACTTCCCGCAGCGCGAGTTCTTTGCTGCGCTCGCCGATGAGCTGCGCCATCTTGTAGAGGATTTTCGCGCGGCGCGCGGCCGTCATGCCGGACCACTTTCCCGCATCGAACGCCGCGCGCGCGGCTGCCACCGCTGCGTCCACGTCGTCGCGCGTTGCCTCCGCAACCCGCGCCAACGTCGCGCCATTCGCGGGATTGCGATCTTCGTAGGTGGCGCCGTCACCGGCGTCACGCCACGTTCCACCGATCAAGAGTTGTGTCGTTGCCGGAACCGTAAGCGTCGTCATGATGATGTAATCGTTACTCCACTCTTTCGAAAATCGTTGCGATACCTTGGCCGACCCCGATACACATCGTGGCCAATCCATAGCGTCCCTTGCGTCGCCGCAACTCGTGCAGCAGGGTGGTGACGATGCGCGCGCCGCTCGCCCCCAGCGGATGGCCTAGCGCGATGGCGCCGCCGTTGACGTTCGTCCTTTCGGGCGGCAACTCCAGGTCGCGCATGCAGGCAATCGATTGCGCGGCGAAGGCTTCGTTAATCTCGATCAGATCGATATCCGCAATCGTCAGGCCGGCTCGCGAAAGGGCCTTTCGCGTGGCGGGGATCGGCCCGATGCCCATGATGTCCGGCCGCACGCCGGCCGATGCGCCGGCGTGCACGCGCGCCATCGGGCGCAGGCCAAGCTCCGCCGCGATCTCCGCGCCGGCGAGAATCACCGCCGCAGCGCCGTCGTTGATGCCCGAAGCGTTGCCCGCCGTCACCGTGCCGCCGGGGCGGAAGGCCGGCTTGAGTTTGGCTAGGGCTTCGAGCGTCGTTGCCGGGCGCGGATGTTCGTCGTGGCGCACCTCGCCGACCGCAACGATTTCGTCATCCCAGACGCCCGATGCGAGCGCGCGCGCGTAGCGTTGCTGCGATTCGAGCGCGAAGCGATCTTGCTCGCCGCGACCGATACCGTACTCGTCGGCGACGCGCTCGGCCGTTTCGCCAAGCGAGACCGTCCACTCCGCGGGCATAGCGGGATTCACCATCCGCCACCCGAGCACCGTATCGACCAGCGACTGGTCGCGGCCGAACGCGCGATCGGCTTTGGGCAGCACGTACGGAGCGCGCGTCATCGATTCCACGCCTCCCGCAACGATCATGTCGGCGTCGCCGCAGGCGATCGCGTGCGCGGCGGCGTTGATCGCTTCGAGGCTCGAGCCGCACAGGCGATTGAACGTCGCCCCGGCGACCTCCACCGGAAGC
>DAHUXY010000245.1 GCA_027315505.1 Vulcanimicrobiota bacterium
GCCGACGATCGTGATATTGCGGTGCGTAAGGTGCGCGTTTTCGAGAAGCGGCAACTCTTTCTGACACGGCGGGCACCAGGTAGCCCAGATATTCACGATGATCGGCCGTCCGGCGAAATGCCGAAGATTGGTCGCGGGGCCCCGCACCGCTTCAAAGCGTTGATTCATCAGCCCGGAGGGCAGCGGCTTCGGGCCCGCGGCGGACGAAGCTCCGAGGGCACCAAAGGCGAGTACGAGGGCTGCGAGGGGCTTTGCGATACGCATGCCCGGCAGTTCCCGCGGCCGCCGACAGCCACATCCACCCCGTCATCGCTTTCGATGAGAGCCGGTATCGGGAACTGCGTGGGCGTTTTTTAGGGACCGGACGACTGCTCGTCGCAGGTTGGTGTATGAAATATCGCAATTCGGCCGGTCGATTCTTGGGGGCGCTCGCAGCGTTCGCCATTGTCGCATCCGGTCTCGCTCTCGCAGACTCTCACGCCTACACCCCGCCTACGTATACGGGGCGGCTCTTCCCGCCGTGGAGCCACGGCAACAACGACCCGGCCACTTACAAGGGCCTTCCGTTCACCGTTCCCGAGGTCGACGACATGGCCGACTTCCACGGAAATCTGAACGATCCCAAACTCGTCATCTACGTCGGCGGCAACTACTATTTCGCGATGGCTCCGCTCGTCGCCGCGTTCGAACGTCTCCACCCCGAATACAAGGGACGCGTCTTTTCCGTCACGATTCCGCCCGGATTGCTGGTCCAAGCGATGATCGATCGCGACACGTTTACCTCCGGCAATATGACGTTCACGGTTCATCCCGATGTTTTCGCCGCCGGTAAGAAAAAAGTACTCGCGCAAGTCGCCGCGGGGCGCTTGGCCGGGCCGGTGGTGGCGTATGCAACCAACGACTTAACGATCATGGTGCCCAAGGGCAACCCCGGAAATATTCACGGCCTCGCGGATCTCGGCAAGCCCGGCGTCCGGCTCGTGATGCCGAACCCGAAATTCGAAGGCGTCGCGCGCCAGATCGAAGCGGCCTTGCGTAAAGCCGGCGGCCCGGCTCTGGTACGTGCCGTCTATACCACCAAGGTTGCGAACGGTGAAACGATCCTCACCCACATCCACCATCGCCAGACGCCGCTCTTCCTGATGCAGGGCCTTGCGGTTGCCGGCGTTACGTGGAAATCCGAAGCGATCTTTCAGGAGCAGTCCGGCCACCCCATATCCCACGTCGATATTCCCGCCGCGCAAAACGCGGTGGCGATCTACGGCGGAGCACTCGTGAAGAATGCGCCTCATCCCGCCGCGGGCAAAGCATGGCTGGCCTTCCTCGCTTCACCGGCCGCCCTGCAAATCTTCGAGCGGTACGGTTTCAAGGCGCTGACACAATAGCCCCGAAACACCGCGATAGTCACTAGAAAGCCACTGCTTAACGCGAGGTGTACTATGGACTCCAAACGATGGTCGCGTACGGGATTTCTTGCGGCCTTGGGCGCCGGAGCCGGCGCCCTGGCCCTCCCGGCCGATGCGGCCCTGATGAACATGATCAACCAGCGTCCGTACGACTGGGGAACCCCCCTCGACGAGTTGGGCCGATCGCTCTACACGCCCAATAACATCTTCTTCATCCGCTCTCATATGGGGCCGCCGGCAACGACGCCCGCCGATACGTGGCGCCTCACCGTGGACGGGTTGGTGGAGCATCCCCTCCACCTCTCCATCGCCGATTTGCGCGCATTCCCCAAACACGAAGTGCCCTCCGTACTGCAGTGCGCCGGGAACGGCCGTTCGTATTACGGCGACGCATACCCGGACGCGTCGCACCCGGCCGGCGCACAGTGGCGCACGGGCGGGGTCGGCAACGCGCGCTGGGCCGGCGCTCGCGTCCGCGACGTGCTGGCGAAAGCGGGCGTCAAATCGACCGCGCATTTCTCGACCAACTTCGGCCGCGATAACCCCGTATTGCCGACCACGCCCAAGTTCGTTCGCGGAATCGAACTCGCGAAACTCATGGACGAAGATACGATCCTGGTCTACGAGATGAACGGAGCGCCGCTCCCGTACTATCACGGGTTTCCGGTGCGTCTGCTCGTTCCGGGTTGGGCGGCCGACCATTCGGTGAAGTGGATTACGAATATGACGCTCACCGAGAAGATCACCGACGCATTCTGGACGGGTGTCGGATACCGCTACCCCAACAACATCGGCAAACC
The DNA here is from genome assembly GCA_027315505.1 of Vulcanimicrobiota bacterium. Lineage (GTDB taxonomy): Bacteria > Vulcanimicrobiota > Vulcanimicrobiia > Vulcanimicrobiales > Vulcanimicrobiaceae > DAHUXY01. The sequence goes on from DAHUXY010000245.1 coordinate 2,207, forward strand.
CGGCGTCGGCGTGAAACCGAACGTCGAACATCCCGTCACCGTTCTCAACGTGAAGTCGATCATCACGGCTCCCGCCACGCACTCAAACGTCAAGGTCGGCGCGCCCGTTACCGTCAACGGCTTCGCATGGTCGGGAGATGGTGCTTACGCCACCGCCGTCGACGTCTCCACCGATGGCGGCGCGACGTGGTTACCGGCAACGCTGGGCGAAAGCCCCGGAAAATTCGCCTGGCGAACCTTCACGCTCACGTGGACGCCGAAAGCCGCGGGCAGCGCCCGCATCATGGCCCGCGCGAAGGACAATCGCGGAGCGGTCCAACCGATGAAGTCGCCGTGGAATCCCGGAGGCTACGTGTGGAACGGCATTCACTCGGTCGACGTGGAGGTGAGCAATGCGTAAGGCTGCGGCCATCCTGGCCGTTCTCACCCTCGCAGCGTGCGCCGGAGGCGGCAAAACACAGGAAGCGACCACCAGCGCGACCGTCGTCGTCGCCGCGGTCACGCCGATGCCGGCGAGCGCGGACATGGCCTCGTTCGGCGGGACCAATCTCCCCGCCGGGCGCGAACTGAGCGATTTGCAGACGAGTTGCCAGATCTGCCACTCAAGCGATATGTGGTACACGCAGCGGCTATCAAAGCCGATGTGGGATGCCGAGGTCACCAAAATGATGAAGTTCGGCTCGCCGCTGCCGAAGAACGACAAGGCCGCCGTCATCGCCTATCTCGCGAAATACTTGGGCCCGACCGTTCCGCGCCGGGCCGCACCGCCGACGGCGACCGCACCGCCGCTGAGCTACGCCGGGCCGCCGGCAGCGCAGTAAACGACGCTCGTTCTCCGCACAAAATGCCGTCATCGCTTTGAAAATGACGGCATTTTGATGGACCGCCCATGGCCGAACGCCCATTGTAGAGAAAGATTCGCACAACCGCGTTTCCATAGGAGAGCTATCGCCTTGAAGGCGTTGATTGCCAGTCTATCGTTCGGTGCGCTGTTCGCGTGCGCGCTCCCGGCGTATGCCGCGGCCCCGGCGCCCAAAGCCAGCCCGGCCGCAGTTGCGCCGGTACCACCCGGCGTCCCGGATGCCGTAACCCGACACACGATCGTGCTGGGCGGCAAGACGTATCCGTACACGGCGCGAGCCGGAACGATCACCCTGCACGATCGCGCGGGCGAACCGACAGCGCGGATGTTCTACGTCGCCTACACGCTCGACGGCGCGAAAGCTTCAGACCGGCCCGTGACCTTCCTCTATAACGGCGGCCCTGGGAGTTCGTCGATGTGGCTGCACATGGGTTCCTTCGGGCCGGTGCGCATCGACGCCGGGGCGAGCGGAACGATTACGCGGCCGGCGCCCTACCGTTTGGTCGCGAACAAGGACAGCCTGCTCGACACGACCGACCTGGTCTTCATCGACATGCCCGATTCGGGTTTTGGGCGCATCATCGGCGCGGGAAAGCCCAAGGACTTTTTCGGCGTCGATCAGGACGTGCGAGCGTTCGGCCAATTCGTGCAAAACTATCTGACCGAATTCTCGCGCTGGAACTCACCGAAATTTCTCTACGGTGAAAGCTACGGCACCACGCGCTCCGCGGCGCTCGTTGACTACCTGCAAAACGCCGGGGTAAGCGTCAACGGCGTCGTGCTGCAATCGACGATTCTCAACTTCGGCATCGACGGCACGGATACCGGAAGCAACGACTGGCCGTATATTCTCTATCTCCCTACGGAAACCGCGGCCGCCTGGTACCACCACGCGCTGCCCGGCTCGCCGGGAACCCTCGACGCCGTCCTCTCGCACGTCAAAGCCTTTGCGATGAACGAATACGCCGATTGCCTGGCCAAGGGCTCGGAGAGCCCGCGCGGGGAGTACGACGACGTCGTTCGCAAACTCCACCAGTACACCGGACTCTCCGAGCAATACGTCCGGAACAACGACATACGCGTATCGTACTCCCGGTTCGAAAACGTCCTCTTCCGCAATCAAGGCACGATTCTGGGCCGCCTCGACGGACGCTTTGAAACCCACACGACCGATCGGCTTGCGGACCAGCCACCCTGGGATCCGACCGATGCGGCGATCGACTCGCCTTACACCACGGCGATCAACTCGTATCTGCGCGAAGATCTCCACTATACGAGCCCGCTACACTACCGCACGTCGATCTACGACATCATTTACGCGCACGGCCAACAATGGGATTTCAAACACCGCGGCAATCCGACGACCAACGTCGCGCCGGATCTGGCCGAAGCGATGACCTACAATCCGCACTTGCAGGTATTCTCCGCCAACGGGTATTACGATTTCGCGACGCCTTTCTTTGAGACGGAGTACGCACTCGATCATCTCACGATCGAGCCCTCGCTCAAAAAGAACATCACGTACGGCTTCTATCAATCGGGACACATGATCTACTTGCAGCCCACCGCCCTGCAGCAACTCCACGACGATCTGGAACGCTGGTATAGCGCGACGCTGGGAGGGCGCAACTGATGCGCTTCTTCAATCGTTTCGCGATCTTCGGCGCCCTCGCCGCAACCCTAGCGTGTTCTACCCCGTTTCCGGCCCAAGCCGCCGCCAAGACAGCTCCCCAAGAGGCCATTCCCCACGACGCGGTAACGCAGCATCGTATTACGCTCGGCGGCAAAACCTACAACTACACCGCCCGGGCCGGAACGATCGTCATCCGCGACGCTAACGGCAAACCCGAAGCGACGATGTTCTACACCGCCGACACGCTCAACGGGGCGAATCTCAATACGCGCCCGGTAACCTTCTTCTACAACGGCGGCCCCGGCAGCTCGACGATTTGGCTACGCATGGGCTCGTTCGGCCCCGTTCGCGTCGTCACCGGAAATCCATCGATCACGCCGCCCGCGCCGTATTCGCTGGTCTCCAATCGCTACTCGCTGCTCGACAAGAGCGACCTGGTTTTCATCGACATGCCGGCAAGCGGCTTCGGACGCATCCTGCCGGGAGCCGACCCGAAGACAATCTTCGGTAGCGACAACGACATCAAGGCCTTCGCCCAGTTCATCGAACGCTATTTGATGGCGTTCCACCGCTGGAACTCGCCGAAATTTCTCTTCGGCGAATCTTACGGCACGCCGCGCTCGGCAATGCTCGTCAACTATCTGCAGCAACACAACATCGGCGTCAACGGCGTCGTGCTGCAATCCTCGATTCTGGACTATTCGCTCGCCTCGAGCGACGTCTACGGCGGCGCCGATACCGACGATTGGCAGTACGTGTTCTATCTCCCGACAGAAGCTGCAACGGCCTACTACTACCACGCCGTACCGAATGCACCGTCCACGCTCGCGGCATATGTGCGCGAAGTCCATCACTTCGCGATGACGGATTATCGCAACGCCCTGGACCAAGGCTTCAACCTCCCTCCCGCGCAATACGACGCGATCGTCGCTAAGCTCCATCGCTATCTCGGCGTCTCCGAACAATTCATCCGCAACTCCAACCTGCGCATCCCCGCCGAGCGCTACATCGCGGAATTCCAGCGCGAAAAGGGGAAGACCGAAGGTATCTACGATTCGCGCTTCCAGCTCTACACGCTCGATCGCGCCGAAGAGTATCCCACGCTCGAGCCGAGCGATGCGGCGATCGACTCACCGTACTTTGCGCTCGGCAATCAATATCTCCGCGACGACCTGCACTTCAACACGTCGCTGCTCTATCGCGTCGGCGCGTACAGCACGATTCAAGCCGACGGCGGCTGGGATTTCAAACACGACGGCAGCCTCCCGCTCGAGACGGCCGGAGATCTCGCGCAGGCGATGACGTTCAACCCCAGCTTGCGCGTCTTCTCCGCGAACGGCTACTTCGATTCGGTCACCCCGTGGGCGGCAACGATCTATACCTTGCATCACCTGGGGCTCGCGCCCGCGCTCCAGACGCACATTACGTACGGCTTCTATCCCTCCGGGCACATGATCTATCTCAACACGCAGGCGCTCGCATCGTTCCACGGCGATCTCGAACGCTGGTACGCGGCGACGCTGGCGGCACAGCGCTACCGGCGACGGCGCGGCGCGGGCCGACTGCGTTTCACGCGCGCTGCGCTGCGCTTCGAACGCGTGCCTCTTTCCAGGAGTGCGCCATGGATATCGTCGTCGATGCTCTCGCGTATGGCGCCAATGCGCTCTTGATTCGCATAGACGTTCGGGAAGCGTTGCGCGAGCCACAGGTAGAGCGTGGCCAAGCGCGAGCGATCTTCGTACAGCAGCAGGCGGTCGCGCGCGGTGACGGCTTGCATCAGCTCGGCGCCGTCGACGAGGCCCGCGCTCGCATGCTGCGCACCCCACTGCGCGAGGACGTTGAGGCTCTGCCCG
>DAHUXY010000260.1 GCA_027315505.1 Vulcanimicrobiota bacterium
TTCTTCTCGCTCGGCCATTCGACCGTCGTCATGCTCCTCTCGATCCTGGTCGCGGTATCGGCCGGTTTGGTCAAACATCACCTCCCGCAGTTGCAGTCAGTCGGCGGGGTAATCGGCACATCGGTCTCAGGGGTGTTTCTCGTTATCATCGCCGTCATCAATATGGTCGTGCTTGCCGATATCGTCGCGACCTGGAAGCATGCGGTCAACGACGGCTTCTACGACGACCGCGCGCTCGACGCGTATCTGGCCAATCGCGGCGTCTTCTCGCGTCTCTTGCGCCCGCTGCTTCGCATCGTCGGTGACAGCTGGGCGATGTACCCGATAGGCTTTCTTTTTGGGTTGGGGTTCGATACCGCAAGCGAGGTGGGTTTGCTCGGTATGGCTGCCGTCACCGGGGCCGGCGGGATGCCGATAGGATACATCCTCTTGCTCCCAATGCTCTTCGTTGCCGGCATGTCGCTCGTCGACACGACCGATGGTGTGGCGATGCTCGGTGCCTACGGCTGGGCCTTCCTCAAGCCCATCCGCAAACTCTATTACAACATCACGATCACGGCCGTTTCCATTCTTATCGCGCTGCTCATCGGCGGAATCGAAGTGATTCAAGTGATCGGGCAAGAGACCGGTGCTAAAGGCGCCTTCTGGACCTTCGTGCAGAATATTCCGCTCGCGAACATGGGATTCTACATCCTCGGGATCTTCCTGGTGAGTTGGTTGGCCTCGGTGCTCATCTATAAATTTCGCCGCGTCGACGACCTTGACGCAGCCTTCGTCTCACGCCGCGTGGCGCCGGTGGATTAAAGCGCGGCATCGCGGGGCATGATGCACCGGAGCGCCCGCCATGGGCGAATCCATCAACTCCATGGGAGAGGTTCATGCCCGTATCGTCGCGTCGTCTGTTGTATAGTATCGCGGTGGCGGCCGCCGCCGTAGCATTCGTTAGCGCCGATGCCGGCGCGGAAAGCGCGCCGCCGCTCCCGGTTCCGTGGGCAGTGTACGGCGGCAACGTCGCCCATGATTCATCCTTTGGCGCTCCGGCAGGTCCAAGCGGCGATGCGCTGCGCCGCGGTGTTTCCTGGCGTTTCCCCGAAGCCAACGCCATCCCGCTCGGCGTCCCGCTGGGAAAAGACGGCGCCGCCCTGGGGCCGCGGAGCGCGCCGGTGAAAACGACGCAATTTCTCGGTAGCGCCGTAGGGGTCACGGTCGTCGGGAGCGTCGTGTACGCCGAATCCGATTCCGGATACGTGTACGCGCTCGACGCCGTCACCGGGCGGCAGCTCTGGCGCGCGCACACGGATAACGCCGCGATGGGCGACCCCATCGTGGCCGGTGGCCGCGTCTTCGCCGGCAGCGGCGACACCGGTTTCTCGTTCTCCCAAGTTCTGCGAGCGCAGGGCGGCGCGAAGACCGGGCTCGTTCGCGGACTCTCGTGGGCCGCCGTCTACGCGTTCGATGCGAAGACCGGCAAAGAATTGTGGCGCTACGGCACTAAGGGCGAGGATATGTCGAGCGAATGCTACGCCCACAACACGCTCTACTTCGCCAACGGCGACGGCCACATGTATGCGCTGGATCCCGCGACCGGCAAGCCCAAATGGATCACCGATATCGGCGGCTTCGATTCCATGTCGTCGTGCAACATCTTTCACCACAAGGTGTATGCGGGCTTCACCGACCCCAACGATCTTGTGGCAGTCGACGAAACCTCCGGCGCCATCGCCTGGCGAACGAGTTTTCCCAACGTCGCCAACACCGGCATGGGCGATAATTCTCCAACCATCGACGCGGCCGATAACCAAGTGATCCAAGTCTCGGTCGCCGACGCACGAAAGACCGGCGGAAAAGCCAGCGTCGATACGGCGGTGCTGGCCGTCAATGCCGACACCGGCAAGATTCAGTGGAAGCGCCTGCTCGGGCGCGGCGATTCGCCGCCGGCATACAAAGCCTCGGTTGCCATGGTGCGCAACGGCATCGTCTACGTGAGCAGCCCCTCGACCAGCCGCCTCTCCGCGCTCGATGCGAAGACCGGCAACGTGCTGTGGTCGTCGACGATTCCTCATCCCTCCGTTCCGGGACTGGGACGCGGCGCGGTGACGTACCGCGACGGCACCCTCTACCAGAGTACGGGCGCGTGGCTGTACGCATGGGACGCAAAGACCGGCAAACTCCGGCACGATCTGTATATCGGCGGCCGCTTCGGCATCGCCAATCCGGTCATCGTGGGGGGCACGCTCTTCGTAACCAACTCGTGGGGTTGGGTTATCGCCGAACCGCTGGCCGCGGTCAGGTAGCGCCGGCGTCACGCATCGATCCGTTACGGCGGGGACGCAAAGCTCAGCGAGGCCGAACACACGACGCGCCCATTGACGCTCGCCATCCCCGCTACTTTCGTGATGGAACGGCGTTGCGCCGCGATCCGGGCATCGAGTTCGAGCCGGTCGCCGGGTAGCACGAGGCCGCGAAAACGGGCTTTGTCGATACCCGCGAAATACGGCGGTTGGAACGGGACCTCGCGCGGCGCAAGGACGATGCAGCCGGAGAGCTGCGCCAATGCCTCGATCATGTACGCCGGCGATATCGACGGCAACCCAGGGCATTGAAGCCACGGCTCGTTGCACGAAATGAGCTTGTATCCCCGCGCGGAGATCCCCGGATTCAATTCCACGATCCGATCCACGAGCAAGAATGGAAACCGGTGCGGCAGTACCGTGAGAATATACCGGATGTCGAGCATCGCGTTAGCCGTCGCGCAATCGCTACGCATCGTCGAGCAATTGCGCGGCTTCGCGCAAGCCTCGCACGATCTCTTCCGGGTTCGGGGGACACCCGCGTACCGTCACGCGGGCCCCAAGTTCGGGCCCGGCACCATCGCCCGCGGAGCCCACACCGGACCACGGCCCCACCCCGATCGCACAATCGCCGATGGCGACCACAACCATCGGATGCGGCGTCGCCGCGAGCGTCGCCGCAGCCGCATCCCGCATAGCTTCGGTCATCGGTCCGCTCACCGTTATTACGTCGGCGTGACGCGGCGAAGCGACCAGATCCCATCCATGCTGCGTGATATCGTAGGCCGGGCCGGCCAACGCATTCATCTCGTGCTCGCACCCGTTGCAGCTGCCGCACACTAGGTGACGAATACTTAAGGAACGTTCGTAGATCTTCGACATTATCGATCCATGCACGAATAACAGAGATTGAAACTTTTGTTGACGAGCGGAAAATCCGGGATGATGTTGCCCTCCATCGCCCGCGCGACCGTTGGCCAATTTCGATATGAGGCGGAGATCACGTGTAGACGTTCGATCGTACCGTCCTCCTTCACCTCAACCGAAACCGTTTCGATGCCGCGCGAGCCCTCGGTCGCCACGGTCACGCGCCCCACTCCGCATTCGACGCGTTGCGGCTCCGGGATCGACGACTTCGCAAGCACCGCCAGCGATGCATCGATCAAGCGGAACGACTCGGCGATCTCGCTCCGTTTCACGTTGCAGCGCGCCAGAACGTCTCCGCCCTTTGCGGTAGCGATGCGCACGTCCAGGCCGGCGTAGGCTCCGTACGCGCAGAGCGTCCGCGCGTCGAGTTCCACTCCGCAAGCGCGTGTCGCCGGTCCGCACGCTCCAAACAGCCGCGCCGTTTGACTATCGCCCAGTCCCGCCCCGGCTATTCGGCGAATCACCGAGCGGTTCTCAAACATATCCTTCACGAAGCGTTCGACCTGCCTGCGAACCGCGCGCAGATCTGCGCGCAACGCCTGCGGATCGCGCAAAACTCCCGTTCGCACGCCTCCCGGAACGATCGCGTCGAACATTAGACGATGCTGCGTCGCGGCCGCGCAGAGCTGCAGGATGCGCTCTTTCAAGCCGAGACCTGCGGCCAGCCCGCGTCCGTAGCCCGCGCCCGAAGCGGCATTCGCGAGGTCGAAGACATGGTTGTACAGGCGTTCGAGCTCTGCCAGCACCACGCGCGCGAACTCCGTCGCCTCGCCGCAGGCCAGCCCTGCCATGGACTCGAGGGCACGAGCATAGGTCCACGAGCGCGCGACGCTGCATCCGCCGCAGATCCGCGCGATGAGCGGCGCGATCTCCAGTGCATCCCGGCCGGCCATCGCGCGCTCGATGTCCCGGTGGCCGTACGAAAACTGCGTATCGAGGTGAATGGTCGTTTCACCGCCGGTGCTAAACGTGAAGCGTCCCGGTTCGATGATACCGGCATGGACCGGCCCCACCACCACGACGTTGACGCCTTCGCCCTGCGCGGTCATCGCTTCCGGAACGGGCCCGTCACCGATGGAGAGGGGCCGCATATCCGCGTGCCCGTCGAAGGCAATCCCCTGCTTCTGCCGCATCTCGCGTTCGTGCCAGTCGTAGAGCGGCATCTCGTTCGCCATCGACGGCAAGGCCCCGGCGCCGGCATCCACCGCGGCGCAGAGCACGCCCTGCGGACGAAGAAAGAGATAGCGTACCTTCGTCTCGTTCGCATAGGCTCCGAGCGCCTGCGCCGTTTCCGCCAACTCGCCCAGGCGCTCACGCACGAGCTCCGGGGCTATCGCAATCTCCGCGTACATTACGGTCTGCTTACCATCGCCGCGAGCAGCCCGTACGCCGCATGGCTCCAGGGCACGAACGGTGCGACGACCAGCGCCGATGACGCCGCCACGATACAGGTTACGGCGACGGTCGCAAGGCGCAGCTTCGGTGCCGGTAATCCGTGCGGTCGCGTTCCGGATTCGGTGGCAATCGCCAGGCGCAGCAATGTGGCAAACGCGATCAGCAATCCGATCGATGCGACGGCGAGCGCGCTCCATGCCCGTACCTGCACTGCGGCGACGACGATCAAGAGCTCCGAGAAAAACAGCCCAAACGGCGGCAGCCCAGCGAGCGCGACCATCGCCGCGAGCAAAGTACGCCCGCCGCGCGCGCTCCAGAGGCCGCGCAAATCCCCGATGTTCGTCGATCCGTATTGCTCCTGTACCATACCGACCGAGAGAAACGCCATCGACTTTGCGAGACCGTGATTGAGAATGTGATAGAGCGCGGCAAACGCCGCGAGCGGCGTCGCCAGGCCCAGCGCGAAGGCCACGATACCCGCATGCTCGACGGTCGAATAGGACAACAAACGCTTGATGTTGCGCTGCGCCAACATCAACAGCGATGCGATCAGGATCGATACCGCTCCGCCGTAGAGCAAGATGCCGTCGAAGAGCCCGGCGGATGCCGTTTCTGCCGCGACCGACTGAACGCGCATGATGGCATAGAGCGCGCACGAGACCAGCAAGCCCGAAAGCAGCGCGCTCACCGGGGCGGGTGCCTTGGAGTGCGCGTCCGGTAGCCACGCGTGCATCGGCACCAAGCCGGCCTTGGTCGCAAATCCCACCAGCATGAGCGTCAGCGCGACGCGCGTTAAAGGGATATCCATCAGCGCCGCGTGCGGTATCAACGCGCTCCACGAGAGCGCCTGGCCGGGGGGGACGCCCGCCATCATCGCCGCTCGCCCGAGAAGCAGCATTCCGATCAGTGCAATCGCAATGCCGAAGCTGCAGAGCATCACATATTTCCAGGCCGCCTCGAGCGCAGCTTTACCGCCCGAGTACGCGACCAAGAACGTCGTCGCAAGCGTCGTCGCCGATATGCCGGTCCAGATCCCAGCGAACCCCGCGCTCGTGACGGTGAGCAGCATGCTGCTCCAAAATGCGCCGAGCAGGATAAAATAGGCGGGCTTGCGCGACCACGGCTCCATCGGGCTGTCGCCGCCTTTCGGTAGAATGCCGGTCGAGAACAGCACGACGATCGCGCAGAGGAGCGACACGCTCACTGCAAAGATCGCGGAGAGCCAATCCATCGTTGGCGCGGCGAGGATCGTTCCGGCGAGCCCCGCGCTCGCAAGGAACACGCGGGCGACCGATCGCACCGTCCGGTTGGCGAACAGTGCGGCCAGCGTCAGCGAAACGAACGGGAACAGGATAAGCACCGCCGTCATCCGCGCAAATTCCGTAGAGATCGCATGTCCAGGTGCGGGTCGTGTTGGATCACCGCTCGCGCCACCGCGATCGCGATGAAGGTTGCGAACACCGCGTCGAAGGTATCGGCCAGCTCGATCGCGCCCGGCAACGATGGCGCAAACACCGCCGCAGCCAGCGTTACCGCGCTTCCGAGCGCCAATAATCCCATCACGTGCGCCAGCAGATTACGGTGCAGAATCACCACGCAGATGCTCGCGAAGAATGCATAGAATACGGTCGTGGCGCCGGGTGCATCGGAGAACGCCTGGGCATGGCTGAAATATCGGGCAAGGTACAGTGCGACGGCAACGACGCCGATCCGTATGCCAAGGTTGAAAGACGGCATCAAGCCGTCCGGCACGCGATAGCGCATGCGCAGCCACAGCACGGCGGCCGGCCCTGCTACGACCTTGACGAACGCCAGCGCCGCAAACAGCGCGATGGCGGCGGCACTTGTCTGTGGCCCCTGCGGGTGGGCGACCCACAGCGCGCCCAGCGTAAAGACCACGTAGGCTGCCAGCGCCGAACGTAATCGCGAATCGATCACGAGGACCGCCCCGGCCAGAATAATCACGACGCTCACCGCAGCACGTCCACGATTCGCAAGCCGATGCTCGCCAGCGAAAGGATCAGCGCCGAAGCAAAGAGTTGCGGCACTTCGAAGAGGCGCAGCTTGGCGTACGCCGTTTCGATCAACACGATCGAAGCGCCCACGACGGCCATCCACCCCAGGGTCGCAACCCCGCTTCCAGGCATCAGTAGCGCGGCTAAGACGAAGAATGCCGACTGCCGCAGATATGCGGCGTAGCGTAGCATCGCGAGTTGCCAGCCCGAATACTCCAGGACGAGCCCTTCGTGAATCATCGTGAGTTCGTAGTGCGTCTGTTGATTGTCGACCGGAATTCGCGCCGTCTCGGAGAGCATCACGAGCAGTAATGCCCCGGCCGCTAACGCATCGATCCATATCCCGTTCGGGGCGTGGACGAGGCTACCGTCCGAGAGGAACGCGCTCCCTAAGAGCGCGAGGATCAGCGGCGCCTCGGTGAGCGATGCAAAGGCGATCTCCCGCCCGGCAGCCATGCCTTCGAAGGCCGAACGCGTATCGAGTGCCGCGAGCACCGTCACGAATCGGCCGAGCGCGAGCAGCAGCGCCAGCGCAACGGCATCGAATCGCCACGCCTGCGCGTCCGTCGCCGCGATGCCCGGAACGATCGAGACGAAGGTTACCGCTACGCCCAAGGCCACGCCCGGGGCGACGAGCACGAACATCGAACGTTGAGGAATTACCGCGTCTTTGCCCCAGAGTTTTTGCAGATCGCGATACGGCTGCCACACCGACGCGCCGGGCCTGCCTTGCATCCTCGCGCGCAGCCTGCTCACAATCCCTTGTAGCAGCGGGGCGAATAGCGCGAGGAGGGCGATCTGCGCGGCGTGGCTCATCGCGCCACGGCCAATGCGGCAAGAAACGCCGCCAGCGCGTACCCCAGATACACGCGCAGAAATCCGCCCTGAAATCTTCGCGCTCCGCGCGAGACCCGCTGCACGAAAGCGGCGATATTGCGGGCGAGTTCGTCGAACACATAGCGCGTCGAGAGGACGTAGGTAATTCGCGTCGGTATCCATCGCGAAGTCCCATACTCCGTACGCCGCTCGCGCTGCGGAAATAGTGCGAAGCCGAAGATGAGCCGCAGCGGCTTCGAAAGCACGGTTGCCGTGTACTGCGAACGGAGCGTTACCACCGACCCGCACGTCCACGTGCCCGCTTCGCGCACGCCGCGCCGATTCGCCGTCACGACGGCGAACACGGCCCCGGCAACCGGGAGCAAGGCGAGAAAGGGTAAGACCGAAAGATTCGGTACCGGCAGCGGCGCCTCACCCATCATGCCCCCGGCCAGTTGCGAAAGCGGACGAAGCACGACGCTCGGAATCATGCCGATCGCAACGCTCGCCGCGCCCAGGAGCGCCAGCGCGGCGACGGAAGCATCGAACGGCTCCGGCTCGACCGGCGCGGGGTGCCGCGGTTCGCCCAAAAATCCGACGCCGTAGAGCTTCACAAACGCCGCCGCGGCAAGGCCGCCGGTCGTCGCCAGCGCTGCAATGCCGAAGAGCGCCAACGCCTTGAACCAAGGCGAGCCCACGGCCAGAGCGTGAATAAATCCGTTGAAGACGAGCCACTCGGACGCGAAACCGTTGAGCGGCGGGAGCGCCGAGGCCGCCATGCATGCCAACAGCATCCAGAGGGCCGAACGGCGCAACGCTCCCTTCGCAAGCCCGCCCAGCTGATCGAGATTGGTCACGTGCAAGCGCTCGACCAGCGTTCCGGCGCCGAGAAACAGAAGGCCTTTGAACATCGCATGATTGACGCTATGAAAGAGCGCTGCGACGATCGCCAACGCCGCGAGCGCCGGCTGCTGCATCGCCGCGGCGAGTACCGCTAACCCTAACGTTGCCACGATGATGCCGACGTTCTCGATGGAGCTAAAGGCGAGGAGCCGTTTGATATCGCTCTCGATGGTTGCGTAAAGCCCTCCAAGCAATGCGCTCGCCGCGCCGGCGAGAAGTAACGCGAGGCCGATGGCCCACGGCGCGGGCGCCGCCAGCACGAAGCACGCAAGGAGTAACCCGTAAACCGCGAGCTTAAGCATGATGCCGGAGAGCATCGCCGACGCGTTGGCGGGCGCTGCCGGATGCGCGCGAGGCAGCCAGAACTGCAGCGGCACGAGACCGGCCTTCGAGCCGAACCCGAGCGCCGCAAGCGAGAGCGCAGCGATGCGCACGCCGGTTGGAAGCGTTCCGGACGCGAGCGCGATCCCCGCAAACGCCCCCGTACCGGCGTGCACGGCGAGGATGGCCAGAAACGCCGTGATACTGAGCGCGCCCAGTTGACTGACGAGCGCGTATGAGAAGACCGCTCGACGCACGTACCGTTTGCCGTGGTTCGTCGCAACCAGAAACGCCGAGACCAGCGACATCCCTTCCCAGAACAACAGGAATGCGACGATACTTTGCGCGAGCAGCACGCCGGTCATTGCCGCGCTGAAGAGTGCTAAGCGCATCCCGTCCGGCGGCGATCCTCGTTTCAAGCCCCATATCGCGACCGCGATCGAGACTACGGCGTTGATGATGAGGAACGGCGCGGCCGGCACCGACGACCCGAGATCGATGCGAAGCAACGCCCCTGCTACCGCGGGGACGAGCGCGCAGTGGAACGGGAACGCGACCGGCAACAACGCCGCGACCGCCGCGGCCAACAGCAACACAAAGGCCGATATCCGGACCGGCGCCATACGTTTAACGCGTTGTCTCAAAGCGGGCGCGATCGCTGGAGAGCCGCCGGTCGTAAATATCGCGCGCCGTGTCGAGCACTTGGAGGATCGCCGCATCGGCGATCGCGTAACGGACGGACGTGCCCTCGCGCGTGCTCTCCACCAGGCCTTTTGCCCGCAACACCGCCAAGTGCTGCGAAACGTTGGACTGTTCGAGCGCGAGGGACTCTTGCAGTTCCGCCACGGTGAACGGCCCCTCGCGGAGCGCGTCGAGAATGCGAATTCGGGTCGGATGGGCCAGAACTTTGAAGAATTCGGCTTTAAAATGCCGCATTACCAGCATATATTAGCATATTCTAATATACTAATGCAAGAAGGCCTTCCGTGGCCGCTCGTTTCTCTCCGGTCGCTTTAACGGAGCGCCTCGAACATCGTTCGGTTGGCATGGAGCTGCCGCTCGTAGATCTCGCGCGCGATGTCCAAGAGGACCCAAATCGCGGGGTCGGCAACGCCATAATAGCTTGACGTTCCCTCGCGTCGTGCCAGCACCAGCCCGCTCGACCGGAGCGCCGCCAAGTGCTGCGAGATCGTCGATTGCTCGATTCCAAGCCGCTCTTGAATCTCGCGCACCGGCATCTCGCCCTCGCGCAGCACATCCACGATCGCGATCCGTATCGGGTGAGCCAGCGCCTTAAAAAGATCGGCCTTAAAGTCTCTAAGCATAGCTCGTGGTACTTCCGGGCTCGAGCAGAAACATGCGCGACATTTTCTCCGCCGATTCAGGCGACCTCGGGCCGCTACCCCAGTCGCCCCGCCGCTATCATGAAGCTATGCCATACGTAATTACGGAACCCTGCGTGGATACCAAGGATCGTTCCCGCGTTGACGTATGTCCGGTCGACTGCATCCACGGGGGGGAAGCGACCCGATGCTGTACATCGATCCCGTCTGCATCGACTGCGGCGCCTGCGTGTCGGCCTGCCCGGTAAAAGCTCATACGCCGCGCCGGATGTGCCGCCAAAATGGGAATGGTATGTCTACAGCAATGCACGTTACTATAGCGATGGCACTCTTAAAGACTAGAACCCGGCGACCAATCGAAAGAGGATGGAAGAGCATACCATGTCCGACGTACGTCCACCCTTGCCCCCCTTTACCATTGAATCC
>DAHUXY010000277.1 GCA_027315505.1 Vulcanimicrobiota bacterium
TCGGGCTCGCCGATCGAGGTGCGGGCGCAAGGGACGACGATTTGGGACCACCGAGGTAAGGCATACCTGGACTTTGCGGGCGGGTACGGGGTCTTCACGCTCGGGCACTCGCATCCGCGCGTGGTCGCGGCGGTCAAGGCCCAGCTCGACCTGATGTCGCTCTCGGGCAAAACGATGTTCAACGTGCTGCTCGGCCGCGTCTCCAAGCGGCTCGCGGAGATCGCCCCGGGCGATCTGCAGATTTCGTTCTGGTGCAATAGCGGCACCGAAGCGGTGGAAGGGGCGATCAAACTCGCTCGCCGGGCGACCGGGCGCGCCACCATCGTCGCGACCCGCGATGCCTACCACGGCAAGACCCTTGGCGCGCTCTCGGTCAGCGGCCGGGAGACGTTCCAAGCGCCGTTTAGGCCGCTTTTGGCCGACGTCGTCCACGTGCCGTTCGGGGATGCCGCGGCGCTGGAGGGGGCCCTCGAAGGCGCGGCCGCGTTCTTCGTCGAGCCGGTACAGGGCGAAGGCGGCGTCAATATCCCGCCGCCCGGCTACCTGCGTGCCGCTCGGGAGGCCTGCGACCGCGCGGGCGCCCTGCTGATCGCCGACGAGGTCCAGACGGGCCTCGGCCGCTGCGGAATGCTGTTCGGCTGCGATCGCGACGGGGTCGTCCCCGACGTGATGACGCTTGCGAAGGGCCTCTCCGGCGGCGTCATGCCGGCCGGCGCCTATATCGCGCGGGCGAGCGTCTGGAACGCCGCCTACGCCAAGGCCCCGCTCTTGCATACCTCCACCGTCGGCGGCGGCGAGCTGGCCTGCGCCGCGGCCCTGGCGGCCATGGACGTTCTCCAGGAGGATGGCCTGGTGGAAAACGCGCGCGAGCGCGGGGCGCAGTTGCTCGAAGGGTGCCGCGCCATCGCGGCCGCGTACCCCGAGGTGATCCGCGAGGCCCGGGGCCTGGGGCTCCTCGTCGGCGTCGAACTTACGAACGAAGGGTATGGCGGCTGGATTATCCCCGAGATGGTCAAGGCCGGCGTGACGGCGGCGTGGACGCTCAACCAGCAACGCATGATTCGGCTCGAGCCTCCGCTGGTCGTCACGGCGCAGGAGGTCGAGCGGGCTTTGGCCGCGTTGCGTGCAGGGGTGGCAACTGCCGTTCAGAAGCTAGGGCGCTTGTAAAAATGCCCTATGTAGAAACCTCGATCGCCGTCGCGGCCCCGGCCCGCGTGGTGTACGAACTCGCCAAGGACCAGGAGCGTTTCCCGCAGTTCATGCCGGACGTTGAAGCCGTCACGGTGCTGGAAGTGCACCCCGACCATACCCTCTCGCGCTGGAAGACGTTGGTTGAAGAGGCGCCGATCGAGTGGATCGAGGAAGATCGCTTCTACGACGATACGCTGCGCATCGAGTACAAGCTGCTGGAAGGCGATTTGGATACCTTCGAGGGCGCCTGGACGTTTGACGAACGCGACGGCGTGACGTACGTGAAACTCACCGTCGACTACGATTTCGGCGTTCCGACGCTGGCGGAGTTGATCGGCCCGACGCTGCAGAAGAAGGTCGTGGAGAATAGTGAGATGATGCTGGCCGCACTAAAGAACGAAGCCGAACGGCAATGAGCGCGAATACGCCGAAGTTTTGTTTCGTCGTGCACCCGCTCTCGCTCGACGACGTCGCGCGATACGAGCCTGGGGCAAAGGGCAAGGGCGCGCCGATCGTGCGCAAGATCATGGAATGGATGCCGCCTTGGAATGCCGTCCACGTTACCGGCGTACGCACGCCGGACGGCCGGGAGACCGAGGGTTGGTTCGTTAGTGCGCCGCTCCTCCCCGAGCAGATGATGGAGTTTCCGCGCGAGGAAGTGTACGCGCGCATCCTGCGCGCGATCGAGATCGGCGTGGAGATGGGCGCGGAGATCGCGGGCTTGGGCGCATTTACCGCCGTGGTCGGCGACGGCGGCGTGACCATTGCGGAGCGTTCGCCGATCCCGGTGACGACCGGCAATTCGCTCACCATTGCCGCCGGAGTGCAGAGCTTCTTTCGCGGCGCGGACGAGATGGGCATCGATCCGGCGGCATCGACCGCGGTGGTGGTGGGAGCGACCGGTTCGATCGGCGCCGCATGCGTCAGATTGATCGCGCCCCGCGTCGGGCACGTCATCTTGGTCGCGCGCAACGCGACGCGCTTGGCGAAGTTTCACGAACAGATCGCGCCGGAATTACCGTGCGAGTCGTCGTTCACGACCGATATTTCGGCCGCGGTGCGCCGCGCCCAATTGATTCTCACCGCGACGTCGTCCACGCAGGACGTGATCGAGCCCGAAGATTTGCAGACCGGTTCGGTCGTCTGCGAACTCTCGCTGCCGCACGACGTTAGCCGCCGCGTCGCCACCGAGCGCCCCGACGTGCTCGTTACCGAGGGCGGGAACATGGTGGTTCCCGGCGCGCCGTACTTCGAACGCGTCCGCGAACCCGGGAGCGAATTCGATCTGAATCTGCCGCCGCGTACGGCGCTGGCTTGCATGAGCGAAACGATGGTGCTCGCATTGGAAAATCGCCTGGAGCCCTTTACCCTGGGCCGCGGCATCGACGTGCGGAAGGTGATGGAGATCGACGACATGGCGAAACGCTGCGGATTTACGCTGGCGGGGATGCGCTCGTTCGATACGGCGGTGACGGCCGAGCGGATCGCGCAGATTCGCGAAGCGGCCGATGCGCGCCGGCGAGTGCTCGCATCGTGAGGATGCCATGAAACGCATCGTCTCGGTTTCGCTGGGCTCCTCGAGCCGCGACCATCGCGCGATCGTATCGCTGCTCGGCGAAGAGTTCGATATCTCGCGCATCGGGATGGACGGCAAACTCGATGCGGCGATCGCCAAAGTGCGCGAACTCGACGGAACGGTTGACGCGATCGGCCTGGGCGGCATCGACGTGTACCTCTACGCCGGGTCGAAGCGGTACGCGCTGCGCGACGGACTGCGTTTGCTCGAGGCCGCGAAAATCACGCCGGTGGTCGACGGCAGCGGCCTAAAGAACACGCTCGAGCGAAAGGCCGTTGGTTTCATGCAGAGCACGCTCGGAATCGATTTGCGCGGCAAGCACGTGCTGATGGTAAGCGCGCTCGATCGCTTCGGCATGGCGCAAGCGCTGGTGGACGCCGGCGCCGACGTGATGTTCGGCGACTTCATTTTCGCACTCGACAAAGATATGCCGGTGCGCGGGCTGCACGAGTTCGAACTCCTGGCCGAAAAGTATCTGCCCGACGCATGCAAGCTGCCGTTCCAGTTTTTCTATCCGACCGGCAAAAAACAAGACAAACCGCCCGAGCCGAAATACCCGCAGTATTATGCGGAAGCCGAAATCGTCGCGGGCGATTTCCACTTCATGCGGCAGTTCATGCCGGACCGCTTGGACGGCAAGATCGTCCTGACGAACACCGTCACGCAAGCGAACATCGACGAACTGCGCGACCGCGGCGTCAAGCTGCTGATCACGACGACGCCGGATTTCGACGGCCGCTCGTTCGGCACGAACGTCATCGAAGCGGCGCTGCTGGCGTTACTCGGGAAAAAATGGGCCGACATCACGCCGGGCGATTACGAACGCGTTCTTGACGAGTTACATCTCGAACCGCGCGTCATCACGCTGAACTAAATGCCGCCGCGGCGCCTGCCCAAGGTGCTGAAATTTTTCGATATCTCGGTGCTCGCAAGCGCATCGATGGGGCCGGCATATTCGCTCGCCTCGACGATGGGGCCGATGGTGGCGGCGGCCGGCGGCGCGGCCCCGCTCGCGCTGATCGCGCTGGGCGCGATTATGGTGTGCATGGCGGTCGCTTTCGCGCAACTCTCGCGCGTCGCGCCCAACGCGGGGTCTTCGTATTCGTGGATCCGGATGGCGTTCGGCCACCACGCCGGCGCCTATGGTGCGTGGCTGTTGTTGCTTTCGAATTTCTTCGCGACGATGGCGACCGCGGTCCCGGCCGGAATCTACACGCTCGAGTTGCTTGCGCCGGCGCACGCGCAGGACCCGCTCTGGGCGGCGTCCGTCGGCGGGGTATGGATCGTTGCGAGCGGGGTGCTGCTCTACGTCGGCATCCGCCCGACCGCGATGGTGACGCTGGTTGCGCTGGCGGTCGAGCTGGTGGTCCTGGCGGCGAGCGCGGCGGCTGCGGAGTTTCTCCCGCGCGCGCCGGTCGCGGCCGTGGCGCATGCGGCGGCCCTTCCGGCGCTGCCGCTCTCCGTCGCCGGCTTTATCGGGGCGATGACCTTGGGCATCTGGATGAGCGACGGCTGGGAGATCTCCGCGTCGGCGAGCGAAGAGGTGGACGACGACGCCTCGGCCTCCGGGCGTGGCGGCATGGCCGGCCTGGTGGTCACCGTCGTGCTGCTCGCGCTCTGCATGGTCGCCTACCTCCACCTCGGGACGCCGGCGGGTTTCGCCGCCCACCAAGCGGACTCGCTCGCCTACGTGAGCGATCTGCTGGGCGGCGGTGCGTGGCGCTTCGCCATCGTCGTCACCGTGATGCTCTCCACCCTCTCGACGCTGTGGACCACCATTCTCTACCTCTCTCGCTCGGTCTATGCGATGGGCCGGGACGGCGTGCTCCCGCGCGTCCTAGGCCGCCTGGATGGGCGTAGCGAGCCTCTCTGGGCCCTTGCGGCCGTCGCCGGGCTGGTGACCGCCTGCGAGCTGGTGACGGGCTTTTCGCCCAGCGCCGCCGAGCAGCTCGACGTGCTGGTCAACGCCTCGTCGGTCTTCCTGGGGTTGCTGTTCGTGTTCAGCGCGGCGGCGGCCGCGCGGCGCTTCTGGCCGAGCCGCTCCGTGGTACTCCCGCTGTTGGGGGCGGTCGCGCTGCTGGCGGTACTCGGAGCCACGATCGGATCGGAGAACCGGCCGCTGCAGTGGGATGCATGGGCGGGCGTGCTTCTGGGAATACCCTTTGCGTTCTGGCGCGGCAGGGCCACGCCTTGACCTCGCGAACCAACCGCGCCAGCGTCCCGCGGGGCGCGCTTCTCGTTCCACGGGCACCTGTGGACGCTCCGGCGTTCCATACGTTCTCGGTTTGAGGGTCTGTTACTTGAACGAAAAAGAAATCGTCCTGACGCCCGAGGGGCTGACGAAACTGCAAAACGAGCTCGACGAACTTAAGGCCGTGCACCGCAAAGAGGTGAACGACCGGATTCGCCAAGCCAAAGAGTACGGCGACTTGAGCGAAAACGCCGAGTACGAAGACGCCAAGCAAGAACAGGCATTCATCGAGGGGAGAATTCTCAAGCTCGAAGGGATGATCCGCAACGCCCGGCTCATCGACGAATCGGAGTACGCAGCCGACGAAGTGCATCTCGGCGCGTCGGTCAGGGTGAAGGACCTCAAGAACAACGAGAGCTACGATTTCACGATCGTCGGCTCGGCCGAGGCCGACCCTTCGAGCCAGCGCATCTCGAACGAATCGCCCCTCGGGCGCGCGCTGATGGCGCACAAAAAAGGCGAGACGGTCGACGTCACCACCCCTCGGGGCGTGGTGAAATACAAGATCGAGTCCATCGGCAACAACGCCGCTCCCAAAAAGGCAGCGAAAAAAGCCTCGTAGCGGCACGTCATGGACGAAGAACTCGGCAAAACCGAAGCCTCACTCGTGGCGGCCAGACGCGATCATCTGGCCGCCTTGCGTTCGCGCGGAAGCGACCCGTTTCTGGCGACGCGTTACGAAGTGGAGGCGACCGCGCAAGAACTGCTCGCGCGCTACGCATTTCTCGAGGTGGGGCAGAAAGCCGAAGCCGAGGGCTGGAACCTGGCCGGGCGCATCATGTCCAAGCGCACGATGGGCAAAACGATCTTCGCCGATCTCCACGATCGTACCGGGCGCATTCAACTCTACGTGCGCAAGGACGAACTAGGTGAGGAACCGTTCTCGATATGGGAAGCGCTCGACCGCGGCGATATCGTCGGCGTGCGCGGCTACATGTTCCGTTCGAAGAAGGGCGACCTCACGCTGCACGTTACGGCTTTTGCGGTGCTCGGCAAAGCCTTGATGCCGCTCCCGGACAAGTGGCACGGCCTTCAAGACGTCGAGAAACGCTACCGTCAACGTTACGTCGATCTCATCGTGAACCCCGACGTGCGGGAGACGTTCATGCTGCGCAGCCGGATCGTTTCGGAGACCCGCCGCTTCATCGACGAACGCGGTTTTTACGAAGTCGAGACGCCGACGCTATTGCACGTTGCCGGCGGAGCCTCCGCGCGCCCGTTCCTCACCAGCGTCAATGCGCTCTCCGACGAAGAAATGCAACTGCGCATCGCGACCGAGCTCAATCTCAAACGCCTGATCGTGGGCGGCATGGAACGCGTCTACGAAATCGGGCGCATCTTTCGCAACGAAGGCATCGACACGACCCACAATCCCGAATTCACGATGCTGGAACTCTACGCCGCATACTGGGACGTGCACGATATGCTCGCGTTCAACGAGGCGTTGATCGCGCATTTGGTCTCGGTGGTGACCGGCGGCGACACGGAATTGAAGAACGGCGATCGCACCCTCTCGTTCGCGCGCCCGTTCGCGCGCGTCTCCTATCTCGACGGCATCGCGCAATATAGCGACGGACGCTTCACGCGCGAACGCCTGCTCGATCCGCAGGGCGCCGCGCAGATCGTTGCCGAGCTCGGGATGCCGAAATCCCCGACGCACGGCCACGCGCTCGACAAAATTTTCGAACGCGTGCTCGAGCCCAATCTGGTGCAGCCGACCTTCGTCACGGATTACCCGGTCGTCATCTCGCCGCTCGCCAAGCGCAAAGCCGGCGACCCGCAGTTGGTCGATCGCTACGAACTGTTCTGCAATCGGATGGAAGTCTCGAACGCCTTCACCGAACTCAACGATCCGGACGATCAACGCGCCCGGTTCGAAGCTCAGGTGGCCGAGCGCGCGAAGGGCGACGAGGAGATCCCGGAGCCCGATTGGGATTTCGTGCGCGCGCTCGAGTACGGCATGCCGCCGACGGCCGGCATCGGCATCGGCATCGATCGTCTGGTCATGTTGCTCACCGGCAATGCGTCGATCCGGGACGTCCTGCTCTTTCCGTTGCAACGGCAGCACGGGTAGCGCGAAGTGGACGGGCAGAAATGCGGGCACGTGCAGTGCTCGTGTTACGTCGATCTGGGGCAGACGTATTGCAGCGACCGGTGCGCCGAATACGATAAACAGGATCCGGAGCTTCCGGCCCACGAGCGCTGCGGGTGTCGCCACGCTGCCTGCATGAACGGCTCGTAACCGGGCATGAGCGCGCCGGCCATCGCGGTCTCCGTTTCGTGGGCGATCTCGCAGTATCGCCAGGCAGTCACCGGCCTGGGCGCCCGCGCTCAGAGCTTGGGCAAGATCGTCCGTCCGAAGGACCCGCCCGAGGCCGTCCGCTACTTTCGAACGATCGGCCTCGGGCGCAATATCGATACCTACGCTTGAAACCTACCAAAAGTAGCTTGTGTTCAAGGGTTGGTTACCAATCACCAATATCGATATTGAGGAGCCCATCCATGGATCTCACCAAGGAATTTCCCCGCAGCGTGCACGCCAAATGGCTCGGCATCGTCCAGCTCGGCCGGACGGTCGACAAGGGCAAGGCGCTCGCGCACGGCAACATCGGCGATTACCACTACAACTGCCCGATGGATCAGGCGGTTTTCGGGTTTTTGGGGATCGATCACGAAGCGCTCTTGACCGTCATCAAGAATGCCAAGAACGATGCCGAGATCGAGGCCTATCTGGCGCCGTTCGTCGCGAAAAAATCGGCGCAAGAGCTCGATCAGTGGAGCCACGACTACGTTGCCCATAAGCCCGAAGGGGAGTCGCTCGAATACTTCATCAACCTGCGCAATCAGTTGGCTCCGGATCGCACGGACGTGACGAGCTGGGCCGATCTGCTGGACCTGGACGAGAAGCGCGAAGTGCCGCTTCGCACGCCGGTGACGGCTTAACGGTCGTCCGCGCCACCGTCGAATACGACGGTAGTGCCTTTTTTGGGCTGCAGTTTCAGCCGCGATTACGGACGGTTGCGGGGGTGCTCGAAGGAGCGCTCTCGCAACTTTTCGCTTCCCCGATCAAAATCTCGGCCGCCGGCCGCACCGATACCGGGGTCCACGCAACGGGCCAGGTGATCTCGTTTGTTACCGGCCGGGCCTTTCCGTTCGACCGGCTTGCGATCGCTCTCAACAGTGCTCTACCGGCGGACCTGAGCGTGCGCGACGTCGCACTCGAACCGCCGGGATTTTCGGCCCGCTTCTCGGCGCGCGAGCGACGCTACGTCTACGCGATCCACCATGCGCCCGACCGTTCGGCGATGTTGGCGCACCGAGCCCAGCACGTGTACGCCGCCCTCGATCTCGATGCGATGATCGAGGCTGCGCGGGCGTTGCGCGGCGAGCACGACTTCCGGTCGTTCTGCGGCACGCTTCCGGACAACGGCGTCACCGTGCGGTGCGTCAAACACCTCGGCATCGAGCGGCGCGGGGGCCTGATCCGGGTCGAGATCGCGGCGGATAGTTTCGTCCACCGCATGGTGCGCACGATCGTGGGGACGCTCGTGGAGTGCGGCAAGGGGCGCCGCGACCCGGGCAGTTTGCCGGCGATCCTGGCGGCTCGAGATCGCTCGGCTGCGGGGCTCACGGCACCCGCCCACGGCCTCTACCTCGCCGGGGTGCGCTACCTCGGGGGGTACGATTCGTACCGGGAGCCTCCGATATTTGCCGGAAGCTAGGGATAAATCCCCAAAACTCCGCCTTCGTCCCTTGACGCCAGGGACCGTTTGCCGATAAGATTCGGGGGTTGTCACGGGCTCCGGCCCCTGGCGTACTTCTGGTTTTACCACGGAATAAGGACCTTCGAGATGCGTACTTACCAACAGAAGACTGTCGATACGAAGCACGATTGGTACATCGTCGATGCGGCCGGGCTACGCCTGGGCACGCTCGCGGTACGGATTGCGCGCGCACTCTCGGGCAAGCACAAGCCAACCTGGACGCCCCATATCGACGACGGCGATCACGTGGTCGTGATCAATGCGGAGAAGATCGAACTGGGCGGCAACAAGTGGGACCAGAAGGTATACTATCGCCATAGCGGATATCCGGGCGGCCTTCGGACCAAGACGGCTCGCGAGATTCACGACAAGCATCCCGAGCGTCTCATCGAAATGGCCGTGCGCGGCATGCTCCCGACCAATCGTATGCGCGACGTGCATCTCAACCGTCTGCGCGTCTTCGCCGGCGAGCAGCACACGCACGAACCGCAAAAGCCGCAACCGCTGTTCTAGGAGTCAGTTTTGAGCGAAGCCATTCAAGCCACCGGTCGTCGTAAGCGTGCCATCGCCCGCGTGGAACTCACGCTCGGCCAGGGCGTCATCACGATCAACAAAAAGTCCATCGACGACTACTTCCCGCGCCCGCAATTGCAGCAGATCGTTCGCCAGCCGCTCGAAGCGACGCAGACGACTGCGCGCTTCGACGTGAGCGTCAAGGCGCAGGGCGGCGGCGTGACCGGCCAAGCCGGCGCCGTGCGCCACGGCATCGCCCGCGCGTTGCTCGAAATCGACGAAGCGTTCAAAGCGACGCTGCGTAAAGAGGGCTTCCTCACCCGCGATCCGCGCGAAAAAGAATCGAAGAAGTACGGCCGCAAACGCGCCCGCAAACGCTTCCAGTTCTCAAAACGTTAATTCCGAGCCCAATGTCGAATGGAGCTGCTCGTATGGGCGGCTCTTTTCGTTTATGGTGGGCGGCGCTGGGCATTGCTGCGGGGGCGTTCGCGCTGTTGTGGCATCCATCTGCGGCCTGGGTGGAGGGTGCCTATGCGAACGGCGGCTATGCCGCATGGCAGCATGTCGCGCAGGCGATCTCCGGGCCGTTGCCGTGGTCGCTCGGCGACGCGGCGGGCCTGCTCGGCATCGCGCTCGTGCTCTGGCGGGCGAGCATCGCGGTACGGCGGCATCGCGCGCCGCGATGGCGGCGCATCGCCCTCGCGCTGGTTGAGATCGCGGCGATCGCCGGTGCGTACGCGTTGTGGTTCGAAGCGGCGTGGGGCTGGAGCTACGATCGCGCGCCGATGGAATCGCGGCTCGCATTCAACGCCGCTCGCGTCGATACGGCGGCGGTCGATCGCCTGCGCGCGCGCGCGATCGCCGAGATGAATGCCTTGGCTCCGGCAGCGCATGCGCGCAGCCGCGAGCCGCTCGACATCGCCGATCTGCGGACGGCGTGGCTGCCGCTGGTTCGGCGCGCGGGCGATGGCTGGAACCCGCACGTGAGCTGGCCGAAGCCGACCATCGCCGACCCGTTCATGAACGCGACGGGCACCAGCGGATTCATCAATCCCTTTACGCTCAACGTGCAACTCGCATCCGACTTGCTGTGGTTCGAGCGGCCGTTCTCGCTCGCGCACGAATGGTCGCACGTGGCCGCATACGCGCGTGAGGACGAAGCGAATTATCTCGCGATTCTCACCTGTCTGCGCGCGCGAGACCCGGCCGTGCAATACTCCGGCTGGCTCGAACTCTTTCTCTATTTGCCGCCCCAGCCGCACTACGCCAAATCGACGTTCGTCCCGCTGGTATGGAGCGATTTCGCCGCGCTGCGCGCCCGTAACGCGCGACGCATCAACCTCTCGCTCGCGCGCTTGAGTTGGCGAACGTATAACGTGTACCTCAAAAGCAACCACATCGCCGCCGGCGTCGCCAACTACAACGAGGTCACGCGCCTCGTTCTCGGCATCCCCCTCGACAACCGCGGCTTGCCGCTGCGATAAGCCCGGCGCGGCCGTTCACGATTCGTTCACGTGGCGCTAACGTCGCGGACGCATCGCCGGGTTAGCGTAAGCGCATGATGAATGCGAGCGCTCCCGTCTCCGGCGCTTTGGTTGAAGCGCGCATGCGGCTGCAGGATGCCGAAAACGACGTCGCGCGGGCGAACGCCGGGCACGCAGGCCGTTCCACCGATGGCGCGATGGCGAATGCGGCGCGAGCGGCCGTGTTCGAAGAAGCGTTGCTCGCGACGATCCATGCCCGCCTCTCGGAACTCAAAGCCGTGGCCAAACCATGAGCGATCTCTTTGCTTCGGCGGCTGCCGGAATGGATGCGCAGCGCGCCGCGCTGGACGTCGCGGCGCGCAACGTCGCGGCCGCGGAGGCCGCCGGCCCGAACGGATCGTACGCCCGCCTAATTCCCGAATTTACCGTGATCGACCGCGGCGGCACGGCGCTCGCGCATTTCGCGGGCACGCGCGAAGAGCGCGGCCGCAACGTCGATATTCTCACCGAGATGATCTCGGCGATGAATGCGTCGCGCTCGTACGAGGCCGCTGCATCGTTGTTCGACGTTGCGAAAACCCTGGCGCAGCGAACGATCGACGTAGGACGTCTATGACCGTCAAACCGCTCGTCCCCGATATCGCGGTCGCCGCGCAACGCCCGCACGACGCGAAGCCGTCGCTGTTCGCGCGAGCGCTGGATGCGATCGGCGAAACGCTGCAATCCGCGCAAACCGCTGAGGATCGCTTCGCCACGCATGCGGGTTCGCTGCAAGGCGCGGTGATCGCGCGAGCGCGCGCCGACGTTGCGCTCTCGATTGCGACGGCAGCGGCGCAACGCAGCGCGCAAGCACTCCAGAGCATCCTCAACATGCAGGTGTAGCGTGGCCTACGTTGAGGCGATTCTAGCGTGGTGGAAATCGTTACCGCGCGGATTGCGATGGGGCGGCGGCATGGCGTTCGTCGCGCTCTCGTGCGCCGCCATCGTTGCGGGCGTCCTCGCCCACGCTCCGCGGGTCGCGCTCTTCGCCACGCCGTTACACGCCGAGCAACTGCGCGAGGTTGAAGACCGGCTGGCTTCTTGGAACGTCGCGTTTACCCCGACCGCGGACAACGTGGAAATCGCCGCCGGCGCGCGCGGCACGCTGCTGCTGCAGCTCTCGCTGGCGGGCGTCCCGCACCCACACCTGGCTTCGTCCAGCGAAACCCTCGCGGCCATCGGCATGCTGACGCCGCAATCGGTGATCGATGCGCAAGCGCGCGACGGGCTGGCCGGCGATATCGCGCGGAGCCTGCGCGGCATCAGCGGAATCGACGACGCGCGGGTGATCGTCGCGCCCGCGCACGCAAGCGAGTTCGCCGACCAAAATACCACCCCGGCAACGGCGAGCGTGCGGTTGCGGCTGCATCCCGGGGCGACGCTCGCCCCGCAAGCCGTAAGCGGCATTCGGGCCTTCGTCGCCGCCAGCGTCGCGGGATTAACGCCCACCCGTGTAACCCTGCTCGACGACCGCGGGATCGCGCTCGACGCGAACGCCGAACAGAGCGATGCGGGAGCGCTGCAGACGGCGCTGCAATCCGCGCTGGACGCCGCGTTCGGCGCCGGGGCCAGTATCGTTCGGGTGCACACCGAGACCGATCCGCTCTCGATCGAACGGCATCGCATACGACGCTCGGTGATTGCGGGCGCTCCGATCGCTTCGACCGGAACCGAAGAGTCGTACGCGCAGGGCGGCAAACGCTACCTCAAGCGCGCATCGCAAAACGATCGCGGGAGCGATACCGAGGAGACGACCTCGCGCGGCGCCCCCGGCCGATTAGCTCGCACGACGACGGCGGTATTCGTCGATCGCTCGCGCGCCGTCGATCTTGCGAGCATTCGCGAGCTCGCTGCGGCGACGGTTGGCTTCGACGCGCGCCGCGGCGATCGCCTCACGGTTCAAGCGGTTGATTTTCAACGCGATCCGGCGCCGGTGCACGATATGTGGTGGCTGCTCTACGGTGCGATCGTGCCGCTCCTGCCCGCGTTGGCGCTGGCAGCGGGCGGCGTCGTGGTCGCGCGGATCGCCGCCCGGCCGATGGTGAGCGCCCTTGCCGCGGTTTTCGAGCGCGCCACGATCGCGCGTCGCTCGCAAGCGGTCGCCGGTTATACGCCGGCCGGGGTGCGTGGCGCGCTCGCGAACGAGCCGCCCCACGCCGCGGCCGCGATTATCAGTGCGCTGCCGGCGGCAACGGCCGCCGCCGTGCTCGAACTCTACCCGCAACACGAGCGCGATGCGATCGTGCGACGGATGCAGCGCCCGCATTCGCCGCTCTTTCCGGACGCGCAGGACGTGCTGTCGCGCCATGCCTGAGGCCTTCGTTCCATTGGCAGCCTATCTGCGCGGGGGCTTGCGAACGCGCGAGGAGTTGCAAGAAGTTACGATGCCCGAAGCCGCGGAATCTCGCGAAGCGCCGGACTACGTCGCGGCGGAAGCGGCGCTCGGCGCGTTCGTTGCCCAAATACGACGAACGCGAGCCGCCCTTGAAGATGCCTGCGAGGCGAGAATCGAAAGGTTCCTGTGCGATCTCGGTGCGACGATTCTCGGGCGTGAATTGCGCCTGGCTCCAGCCGACGTCGGGGCGATCGTTAATGACGCGCTAGCCGAACTGCGCGGCGATCTTCCGCTCGGTGTGCGCGTCCATCCCGACGATCTCCCCGCCCTCCACGCGTGCGAACTCACGGCGATTCCCGATGCGACGCTGCGACGCGGCGACGTGACGATCGACGTGCGTCACGGGAGCATCGACGTTTCGCTCGGCGCGCGCTTCGACGCGCTCCTCGACGCTTGCAGGCAGGCGTGATCGCGCGGGGTACGGTCGTGCGCGCGCGCGAGCAATTCGTCGAGCTCGCGATACCCCGCGCCGCGCTCGGAGCCACGGTGATGATTGCGACGCAGCCCGATCCGACGATGGCGACGATCGTCGCCATCGATGCGGAAGGAACCGCCGGCGCGGCCTTGCACGGCGACTGCGCGGGTTTGAGCGCCGGCACGGGCGCGTACTTCAGCCGCGCCGTCCTGCGAGCGCCGCTAGGAACATGCGCGCTCGGCCGCGCCGTCGACGCGCGCCTGCGTCCGCTGGATGCCAAGGCCCCGCTCGATGGGCCACCGGTCGCGCTGGATGCGCGGCCTCCGCTCCCGCACGAGCGCGCCGCCGTAACGCAACCGCTGTGGACGGGCATCCGCTCCATCGATGCGCTGTTGACGGTCGGCCGCGGCGCCCGCGTCGGCATCTTCGGCGCGCCCGGGATCGGCAAGAGCACGTTGCTCGAAACGATCGCTCGCGGCGTCTCGTGCGATGCGGTCGTCGTCGCGTTGATCGGCGAACGCGGACGCGAGGCGCAGCAGTGGCTGCGGCGCATCGACGCGCGCACCACGATCGTCTGCGCTACGGGCGATCGTCCGCCCGCGGAGCGCATGCGCGCGGCGGATGTGGCGGTGGCGCAAGCCGGCGCCCTGCGCGCGCGCGGGCTCGACGTCCTGGTGCTGATGGATAGCCTCGCACGCTACGCGGGCGCGGCTCGCGAACTCGCCGTCGCATCCGGCGAAAGCGTCGGGCGAGCCGGCTTCCCTCCCAGCGTGATCGGCCGCCTGGCCCTGCTGCTGGAACGATTCGGGCCGGCCTGCGGCGGATCGAGCACGCTCTTGGCCACCGTCCTCAACGACGGCGACGACCGCGACCCGATCAGCGAAGCGGCTCGTTCGCTGCTGGACGGCCACATCGCGCTCAGCGGCGAGCTTGCCGCTGCCAGCCGCTACCCGGCCATCGACGTGCTGCAGAGCGTGAGCAGAACGATGCAGCATGCCGCCACGCCTGCGCATCGGCAGGCGGCTAGCACCGTTCGCGAAGCGCTCGAATTGCTCGAGCGCACTCGCGAAGCCCGTTCGCTGGGCATTCCCTGTCACGCCGAGGGCTTGAGCCACGCTCTGCAGGCAGAACCGGCGTTGGGGCGCTTTTTGCAGCAAGGAAGCGAGCCATCGCCGGCGGCCGCAACACTAGCGGCGCTCGGGCAGATTGCCGATACTTTGGGAGAAGCCCATGGATATCTCGACTGATATAGCCGCGGTCGCCGCGCGCATCGCTCAAATTACCGGTACGCCCCCGGCCATGCCCATGGTTGGCGCTACGGGTATCGACGGTATGCCGTTGCTCAATCCGAACAGCCCCTCGTTTGCGGCGCTCGTGCAGGCGGCGATCGACGGCCAAGGCGACGCCCCGCTCGATCCGGCGAACTCGGCCTTCAGCGCAGACGCGGCTTCGAACGCCCCGGCGATGGTGCCGCCCGCGCAGATCGATCAGCTGGTGAGCGCCAACGCGACGACGTTCGGCGTCGACCCGAATTTGGTCAAAGCGATCATCGCCAACGAATCCGGCTTCAACGCGAACGCCACCTCGAAGGTCGGCGCGCAGGGCCTGATGCAACTCATGCCCGGCACCGCCGCGGGCCTGGGCGTCAGCAACGCCTACGATCCCGCGCAGAACGTCTGGGGCGGCACCAAATACATCAAAGGCTTGATGGACCGTTTCGGCGGCGACATGCGCAAGGCGGTCGCGGCATATAATGCCGGCCCCGGCGCGGTGGAGAAATACGGCGGCGTCCCACCCTATGCCGAAACGCAAAATTACGTGCAAAACGTGCTCGCCAGCTACGCCAAGTACAGCGCACACCGCTAACCCGGGCACGCTCGTGCGCATGCTGCTCTGCGCACTCGCCGTGTGTTTACTGGGCGCGCAAGCTCCCGTCACCTCCGCCACGCCGCCCAGCATTCACCTGGAGAGCGCGTTGCGCGCCTATCTCGCCACCATCGCGAATCTGCACGTGCGCGACGTTCACCGCTACGAAGAACGCGGCACGCTCGCGGGGCTCGGCAGCACCGGCACCTTTCGCGATATTCGCGACGGCGATCGCGAGCGGAGCGACGACCAGATCGGCATTCAAACCGAAACGGAACTGCGGGACGGCAACCGCATCTACGAACAGAACCCGAACGGCGACGTACGGCTGTTAGCCGGCATCGCGCTGCGCCGTAGCATCACCGAGCACGCGATATCGTCGGGCGACTTCGCGCGCAACCCGTCCTACGACACGATGTTGGGCCTCGGCCGCCTTGCCGACGGCCGCATCGTGTGGGACATCCGCGTTGCGCCGCCCGGCGGTGAGGCGTATCACGTCGCGCTAGACGCCCGCACCTTTCTGGTCGACGAGACGGCCTACGTGAACGGCGATTCGATTCACACGGTCGACAGCAGCGACTATCACGTCGTCCAAGGCTTGCTCGTCCCGTACACGCAAGTCGAATCCGATGGCGATCCGTCGCTCGATATCACCAGTCGCATCACCAGCGTCGTCGTCGACCCCACGATTGCCCAAGATGCGTTCGCCCCGCTGGTTTCGACGACGGTCGAAACGACGCAGCCCGCGAGCGTGCCGCTTCGATCGTACGCGGGCTTGCTCTTCGTTGCGGTGCAGATCCACGGCATTACCGCGAACTTCTTGCTCGACTCCGGCTCGCAGGGCATCGTCATCTCTCCCTCGCTGGCGCAGCGATTGAACCTAGTGCCGCAGGGGCGCTTGCAGGTAAGCGGTATCGCGCGCACGGCGGCTAACGGCATCGTGACGCTCGGTGCGCTCCATATCGGGCCGGTGCGGGTCCCGGTGAAGGTGGCATCGGTCGTGGATCTCAGTAAGGTGATCAACCAAGGCTTCCCCGTCGACGGCGTTTTGGGCTACCCGCTCTTCGCCGAGGCCGAGGTCCGCATCGATCCGGACTCGCACGAACTCACTATCGCCAAGCCGGGCGCGCTCCCCGTGCGAGGCAGCCCGATTACAATCGATACCGACCGCGAATTACCCGAAATGCTCGCAACGCTCAACGGCGTGCAAGGACGCTTCTACGTCGATACCGGCGACACGGCGGAGCTGCTGGTGTTTCAGCACTTTCTCGATCGGCATCCGGGTTTGGTGAGTACCGTCGGCAAAGCGCAAGTGCTGGAGCGCGGTATCGGTGGTTGGAACTACGCTACCAAGGTGATCGTCGACCAACTCTACTTCGGGCCGTTCCGTATGTTCCACCGTTTCGCAAACGTCGTGCTCGCCAAGCACGGAGCGTTCGCGGATCGAAACGATGCCGGCAATATCGGCTACGCCACGCTGCGCAATTTCGTGATGACCTTCGATCTAGCCAATCGCGTCCTCTACCTCGATCGCGCGCGCGATTTCGATGACGGGCGGTATCGTCCGCTGAACCAGCCCTAGCGCGAACAAATCGTTCATCCGTACGTCACGCGATGGTCATGGTTGAAGTGCATGCTATCGCCATGATGACCGACCAACTGGGGATCAGCATCTTGTGCGCGCCGGTAGCCGCGATGGACCGCCGGGCGCTTTCGCAGGCGTGGTATTCGGCCTTGCGTCTGACCGATCGCGCTCCTCGCGCAACGTGCGCGCCATTGCAGAGCCATGCGACGGCGGCCGCGCAGCATCGCGAACCGCGGGCGCATCGCGGCGGCGCGGAGGTTGAGGCGACGCCGGTTGCGGCGCGAGCGATTCCGAGCCTGGATCGAACCGCGCGCCTTCTCGCCGGTCTGCCCGAACGGCGGGCGTCGCGTTCGAGCCTTGCGCGCCGCATCGAGCGCACGTTTCTGCGCCCAGCTTCGGACGTTAAGCACGCGACGTTTCGCATCGAGGGTACGCAGGCGCGCGTGCACGTGGCATTGCAGACGGCCGGCAATCGCGTTCGGCTGGTGGCGGTGTGCCGCCGAGAGTTACAGGGCCGGGTTCGCGCGGCCTTGACGCAGGCGCGTTTCGCGCTCGCATCGCGCGGGATCGTCCTCGATATCGAAACGGAGGGTGCGGCATGCTCGTGAATCCTGCGACGGTCGCCGCGTTAGAGCGCATCAGCGCGCGCGCGGCCGACGTGCGAATGGCGTTTACGCCCGGCGCGATCCCGGGGCACGACGATGTCGCGGCAGCGCATGCCGGCGCCCGCGCGCTGCACGATCCCCTCAGCGTCGCGGCACCGGAGCACACGTACTTCGTCGCACGCGACGAACGGGGGCGTGCGATCTATACGCGCGACGGAGCCATGACGATCGACGCAGGGGTGTTGCGCGGTAGCGATGGCCGCGCGGTGCTGGGATATGTCGATGGCGACGGCGCGCTCGTACCGCTGGCGATCGATCCCGTCGACGCGGCCCTGGGCCGGGCGGCCGGCGTGCGGATCGAGCGCGACGGCAGCGTGACGTACTCGCGCAGCGTTATCGACCCGCGCAGTGGTGCGCGGGAACTGCAGCGAGTGGTTGCCGGGCGCATCGCCCTGGCGCGATTTGCGGCGGGGACGCGGTTGCAGGCGATCGACGCAAGCCATTTTATCGCTCCGGCGGAGAGCATTCCGCATATCGGGCAACCGAGCGACGCGGCGTTTGGAGCGCTCGAACCGCAGCATCGCGAGCGGAGCGGGGTCGATATCGACCGCGCGCTCGCGCGGCTCAAAGATGCGTATCTAGCGTTTGACGCGCTCTCGGCGGGGCAGACGGCGCAATGGGGCCTGGGCAAAACGGCGATGGATTTGGTGAAGTGAGGGAGCTCGGTTTCGAAGACTCGGGGGCGATGGATCGCTCGGGGAAGCGTATCCGCAACGCGCGATTCATCGAGCGTTCGTTGCTGCCGGTCGGTGCGGCTTGTATGGTTGCGAGCGGTGTGCGGGAGGCCCTGAGCGCTCTCTTCGGCGCGGAGGTGCGCGTGCGTGTCTCGGAACCCGTGCTGCCCAGCCCGCAAGCTTGGCGAACGATTGCCGGCGATGCCTCCGTCTACCATGTTCCCGGGCGCACGGCGGATACGGCGATGCTGCTGCGGCCGAGCGACGCCCTGGCGCTAGTCGGCTCGGCCTTCGGCGAGCCGCCGGCGCAGCCGCGTCCGCTCTCCGCCATCGAGCGAACCGTGCTCGAACGAACGTTGGATGCCTTGGCGGTGCATGTCTCCACCCTTTGCGGCAAGGGAGATGGCGCGCCGCGCTTCGAGCCGGGGACGGAATTGGGGAGCTACTCCACCTATTTCGAACTGCTTATCGAGGGAGCGAGCGCCTTCCGCATCGCGATCGCGCTCTCGCGCGAGCCGCAAAGCGTCCTCGGAACGCGCCTGATGATCGCCGACCTCGAGGATGTCGAGGTGGAGGTTGCGGCTCGCATGCATCTGGCTCCCATCGACGCGGAAACGCTCTTGGGGTTAGAGCCGGGCGCATTTTTGCCGATGATGAACACAATGGCGCCCTTCGACGCTCGGGCCGGCATAGCCGGATGGACCCTTGCGTATGGCGAAGGTGGCGTGAGCGGTGGTTGCTATGCGTTCGTACTCGACGGACGGGAGCCGTTGCCGGTGGGGAGCGAGTAGGATGACGATCGATCAAAAGAAATTCGCGCGAGATCGCGCCAATCTCGACGTGCTTATGCACGTTCCGCTTTCGATAACCGCAGAGCTGGGCAAATGTAAGATGTCGGTCAACGAAGTGCTCAAGCTCGGTACGGGCTCCATCATCGAGCTCGATCGGCTTGCCGGCGGCCCGGTCGATTTGCTGGTCAACAACAAACTCGTCGCTCGCGGAGAGGTCGTCGCCGTTGACGAGAACTTCGGGGTTCGCGTCACGGAATTGATATCGAGGCCTTCGGCTCCGTAGCTTCTAACGCCGGTCATAGCACGTTCACACGGGGGTAACGCAGGCGCGTTACCCTCTTTGCATGGACGCACTTTTGCACGTGGCATCGGATCGCGGGACGCTCCCGCTCGACGTGCTGGCCGGCCTGACGTTACTCGCGGTCTTGCCGTTTCTGCTGGTCATGTGCACGTCGTTCGTTCGGATCGTCGTCGTGCTCTCGCTCGTGCGCTCGGCGATCGGCGCATCGGCTTTGCCGCCCAACGCGGTGATCACGGGTTTGGCGTTGGTGCTTACGCTCGTGGTCATGACCCCGACGCTCCAACGCATCGGGCACGACGCCGTCGATCCCTACTCGCGTGGAGCGCTTTCGCAATCGCAGGCGTTCGAGCGGTCCGTCATTCCGCTGCGAGCGTTTATGCTGCGGCAGACGCACGTGGCCGATATCGCGCTCTTCGACCGCATCGCGCATCGTGCCGCAACGCTCCCGCGCCGCGCTCCGTTGGTGGTGCTCGTTCCGGCGTTCGTGGTCGGAGAGCTGCGCAGCGCGTTCGCGATCGGTTTCGCGCTCTATTTGCCGTTCGTCGCGATCGATCTCGCGGTCGCGGCGATGTTGATGGGCCTGGGGATGATGATGTTGTCGCCGCCGGTGGTATCGCTGCCGGTGAAATTGTTGCTGTTCGTGATGGTCGACGGCTGGGCGCTGGTGTGTGGCGGCGTAGCAAGTTCATTTCGGTGAATTGCGTCGAATGGATATTGACGCGTGATAGTGAAACGCCTATCATCGAGAGACTTGGATGAAGCCTGTCCATTGGGTTGGCCGATCTAAGAAAGACCTTGAGAACTTGCCTGTCAGAGCGCAACGTGCTCTCCGCGCTGCTTTATTCTCTGCTCAAACCGGCCGGAAAGTTGACTACGCGAAGCAAATGCACGGCGACCTCCGAGAAGCGATCGAGATCGCGTCAAACGATCGCAATGGTACGTTTCGAGGCATATATTACGTCGGGAGAGAGTTCATCTATGCCATCCACTTCTTCCAAAAAAAGAGCAAGCGCGGTATTAAAACGCCGAAAACGGAACTCGATCTCATCCGCAGCCGGCTTACGTGGGCACGCCGCCAAGAAAGAGAAACCGGATGAGGAAATGACGTGTACTACGACGGCTAGCGCTTGGGACGGAGACCCTGACCAAGAAGAATTGGAAGCAAAATCTTTTCTCGCGCTCGAAATTCTTCGTCGCATCGAGGCGCTTGGTGTCTCCCAGCGAGAAGCAGGGAAGCGGCTCGGCATCGCTCAGGCCGACGTGTCGAAGATCATCAATTTCAAAGTCTGGGGCTTTTCGCTACCGCGGCTATCGCAGTTGCTCGCGAAGCTCGGAGCCAACGTTGAAATCCACGTGAGAGTAAGGTATACGAACGGCGGCCCGGGCAGTCTTCGTATTGCGGCGACGAAAGCGCGACGAGCCGCATAGCCTTCAGGTCGTGAACCCTAGCCGGATCCGGTCGGCCTTGAAGAGCGGCGATTGCGATGCAAGAAATGCGGGATCTTCGCCCATGCGCTCGTGGAAAAGCTTCAAGAGCGGCTTCCAGTATGGCGGCATCGATGCGAGTAACGTGTTGAGAATCGACGGCCCACGATATTGTTCGTATTTACTCACACGATCACGGGCCGCCGCACGTTCATATACTCAAAGGCAGCGCCGAGCTGAGAATTTATTTGGATGATGAGCACCTTCGATAGAATGTTCGTGGCCGCATGAAGGCCGCGGATCGGCGGATCGCGTTGCGAATTGTCGCCCTACGCCGAGGGCTGTACCTGAAACGATGGGAGGATATAGACCCGCGATGAAAACGAAAGTGATCGATAATCCGTATGTTCTTAGAGCGCGGAGTGTTCGAGTGCGAGCGGGGCAACTTCATATTGCTCTCTCCCCGGATAGCTCCTTAAGTGTGTCGATCGATGCCCTTGGGAAGCCGTGGACTACAGCTACGAAAAAGGCTGCAGCAAACGTACGATTGGATCTCGGCGGTCACGGCTTATTTTGGGAAGATCTCGACGAGGTGATCGCACTCGACGAGTGGCTCCCGTACGCGCTTGGCATTGAGCCCGCGCGGCTTCTGGGCATGCGCAATCGCGGGAAGAAGGCGTCGCCAGCAAAAGCGCGAGCCGCTCGTAAGAATGGGAAGAAGGGTGGATGCCCTCGGAAGGCCGCATGACGCGGGGCCACGATGTCGATGACTATCTGACGGCGATGTTTGCCCCCACTGATCCAGATCTGGAACGCGCGCTCGAAACGAGCGCAAAAGCGCAGCTTCCGCCAATTGCAGTCTCGGCGCTCCAGGGAAAGTTTCTGCAGCTTCTCGTTCAGA
The DNA here is from genome assembly GCA_027315505.1 of Vulcanimicrobiota bacterium. Taxonomy (GTDB): domain Bacteria; phylum Vulcanimicrobiota; class Vulcanimicrobiia; order Vulcanimicrobiales; family Vulcanimicrobiaceae; genus DAHUXY01. The sequence goes on from DAHUXY010000277.1 coordinate 21,837, forward strand.
TGCGCGGAGCACGGCGTGTACTTGAGATCGGCACGCTTGGCGGCTACAGTACAATCTGGCTTGCGCGCGCGCTGCCAAGCAACGGGCGATTGATTACGTTGGAAATCGATCCAGCGCATGCCGATATCGCGCGCAAGAACCTTACAGCAGCGAATCTAGCCGGCATCGTCAGCGTCGAGGTCGGGCCAGCCCTCCAAACCCTGGATCGTCTCATTGCAAAACGGTGCGAGGCGTTCGACCTTGTCTTTATCGATGCAGATAAGTCGAACAATCCGGGGTATTTACGCCGAGCCTTAGAACTCTCGAAACGGGGAACGATCATTGTCATTGATAACGTTGTCCGCGGTGGGGCAATCGTCAGCGCCGGAAGCGGCGACCCAAACGTTGTGGGGACGCGCGAAGTTCTAGAGATGCTGGCGCGAGAGCCGCGTCTTGACGCAACAGCTATACAAACCGTCGGACACAAGGGTCACGATGGTTTCGCGCTAGCGTTGGTCTTGTAAGACCACTTCCCAGTGGTAGCTAGTATTTTCATCACATAGGCCTAGGCATGATGATGTTATCACCGCCGGTGTATCGCTGCCGGTCAAGCTCCTGCTGTTCGTGATGGTCGACGGTTGGGCGCTGGTGTGGCGGTGTAGCGGCCAGTTTTAGGTGAGCCGAACCGCGGCGCTATTGACGTATACGCTAGTAGCGGAGTAAGATGTGTGAGCGGCCATTATGATCGAGTTGAATGGGATGAGTGCAAGAGCACGCGGAACGAAGCCGAGCGAGGTTTCGGCTTCGACTTCGCAGCGCAAATATTCCTCGGCGCGCGGATCGAACGGGAAAACGTGAACGTTGACTTCGGCGAGCGCCGATTCGTAACCACTGGAGTGGTCGGAGAGACGATGCTCACGGTTGTCTGGACTCCCCGTGGCACCGCTCGCCGCATTATCTCGGCACGGAACGCATCACGAAGGGAGCGACGAAGATATTGTGACTATTATTCGCAAGAAACTTTCTGAACTCGAACCGGTTAAGCTGCCAAAGGGCTACAAGCGTCCGACGGAAGCTCAAATTCAGAAATGGAGGGTAGAAGATGGTGACGCGGATTTCGAATATGACGAAAACACGCGCTTCGTCTGCAATGTAAACGTGCGTGCCCTTCGCGAGCGCCTTGGGCTAACGCAAGAAGAATTTGCACGGCGCTATCGCTTCCCGCTGCGCAGCGTGCAGGAGTGGGAACAAGGACGTAAGCGTCCGGCCCCCGGCACGATGACGCTGCTGCTCGCGATTTCGCGCAAGCCGAAAGCGCTTGCCGAAGCCCTAACCTAAGCTGCAACGTGCCGTCAAGCTCGCTAAAGCCTATCGAGACACCGCGCCTTCGACTGCGTGGGTGGCTTCCCGAAGATGTCGAGCCGTGGGCACGGATGAACGCCGATCCGCGTGTAATGGAATTTTTCGTCGGTACGACGCCGAAGGAACGTTCGCGCGAACAAGCTAGCCTTATGCGTGACGGCCTTCAACGCGATGGTTATGGCTGGTTCGTTCTTGAACTGCGCGACGAGCCCGGATTCGCGGGCGTGATTGCCGTGGCGGATATCGGTTGGGATGCGCCGTTCGAACCGCGGCGCGAAGTGGGATGGCGGTTGCCCGTCGACCGTTGGGGCAATGGCTATGCGACCGAGGGGGCATCCGCGGCGCTGCGATATGTCTTCAACGAACTGAGCTGGCACGAGGTCGTTGCCATGACTGCTGCGAGCAACGAACGTTCCCAAAAAGTGATGCGGCGTTTAGGAATGACGCGTAATCCTACGGACGACTTTGATCATCCGAGTATCCCGGACGGGCACCCGATTCGTCGCCACGTCCTCTATCGGTTGCGTTCGGCGTATGTTCACGCCCTCCCAGGGTAGGTAGCGAGTTCAAGTCGACGGTTGGGCGCTGCTCTGCGGCAAGGTTGCGGAGAGCTCTCGGTGGACCTCCGCGCACAGGCGCTTGCGGCTGTAGTAGATAACCCTATCGCGCACCATGCGTATCAGCGAAGCGCTTGCAAACACGCGGCCGTTCTTTTCGTTCGAGTTCTTTCCGCCCAAGGATGAAGCCGGGTCGCGCCAGCTCTTCGCGGCGATCGAGCAATTGCTGCCGCTGCGCCCCGCGTTCGTCTCGATTACCTACGGGGCGGGCGGGTCGTCGCGCGCGCGCACGGTTGCTCTGGCCAAGCAGATCCAGCAAGAGATCGGCCTGACGGTGATGGCGCACGTTACCTGCGTGGGGTCGACGCGGGCCGAATTGCGAGCGCTCTTCGACGATCTGGCCCGAGCCGGCGTGCAGAACGTGCTCGCGCTCCGTGGCGA
>DAHUXY010000031.1 GCA_027315505.1 Vulcanimicrobiota bacterium
GCACTGACGCCGCTTATCGCGCCGTCAGTGCCTTGAGCCGGTCTTCACCCATCGTGGCGATCTTACGTAAGTCATCGAAGGTTGCGTACTCCGCCGCCGTCGGCTTCTGATACGCATTTTCGAGTGAATTGAGCAAGAAGCCGAGCTGGGCGCGGATTTTGTCGGCATACAGCACGTCGGCTTCGCTCGAATTCATGCGAAGCATGACCAGTTCCGCGATCTCCGCGTCGACTTGGGCCCGACGCGCGGCCGGCAGTCCCGCACGAGCGTTCATCGCCGCGTCGATCGCTCGATCGAGTTGGTCGATCGAATCGTGGATCTTGGTTTCCAGCGCAAAGCGCGCTTCCAGATCGCCGTCGGCCGGATGCAGACGCGGATCGAGCGTCACGGTGAACGGCTGCGTGTACGACTTGCCGCCGTAGTGCAGCGTCACCTGATATTTGCCGGGCAGAATCGTCGGTCCGTCGCCGACGTCGGGGAAGTCGTCGGTTTCGGCGTTACGGAATCCCGGAACGTCGTAGGCCGGCGGGTACTTCATATCCCACTGGAACGTATTCATTCCCGGCTTGACTGCGGTCTCTTCGGCGATGTCGTGCGCACGCAACGCCGTGGAGTCCATCAGCGCCCTCTGCGCTCCGGTCAGCTTCTTCTCGTGCTTGTTCGCTAGATGCAGCGTGAAATTGCGAATCGTCGCGCCCGACGCATCCTGGAACGTGAGCGTCGCCGGCGTGCGGCCGTTATAGCCCTTGGGTATGTCGAAGAATACCGTCGTTCCGTACTTGGGATTCGCGCCCGCGGTCGGATCGTTGCTTCCGTATCCGCCGCCGCCGTACGCGTGGGTTAGCCACGCGTTCTCCGGTGCGTAGAGATAGGCGGCATCCGCGCCGGGCTGATCGCCGCGCGCAATCTGTTCGAGCAGCGCCAGATTGTCGAGAATCCAGAACGAACGGCCATGCGTGGCCGCCACGAGTTCGCCCTCACGCGCATCGATCGCGAGATCGCGAACCTGCACGCCGGGAAGATTGAGCGTAAGCGGCGTCCAGCGGCCGCCGTCGTCGAAGCTCGCGTAGACCGTGCTGCGCGTACCCACGAAGAGCAGGCGCGGCTCGCGCGGATCCTGGCGCACGGCGAACACATATTGATCGTTCGGCAGGTTCGCCGAGATCGTCGTCCAGTGCGCACCGTAGTCGGTCGTCTTATACACGTACGGGTGGAAATCGTCCCACATGTAACGCGATGCCGACAGATATGCCGTGCCCTCCGCCGTGTGCGACGGTTCGATCGAGCTGATCTGCGCCCATTGCGGAAGGGCAGGCGGCGTGACGAGTTTCCAACTGCCGCCGTGGTCGGTCGTCACGTGCACCAAGCCGTCGGCCGATCCGGCCCAGATCACGTCCTTGTTGAGCGGCGAGACCGCGAGCGATGCGACGTCGGGGAAGGTTTCCGCGCCGGTTTGATCCAGGAAAATCGGACCGCCGGTCGGCCCCTCGGTGCTCTTGTCGTTGCGGGTGAGATCGGGGCTGATGGCCTTCCACGTCTGTCCCTGATCCATACTCGAGAAGACGACTTGCGAGCCGACGAGCAACTCTTTGGGATCGGCGGGAGAGAAAAAGATCGGGTGCGTCCACCCGAAACGGTACTTGGTCTCCGCCGCGGGCGAGCCGGCCATGTAGCGCGGCCACGGGCTCACGTTCTTTTCTTCACCGGTGTGATTGTTCAGACGCACGAGTGAGCTGTTGTAGCCCGCGCCATACGTCACGTCGGGATGACCCGGTTCGGGCGCGACCCACGTGCTCTCGCCGAGCGCGACCGACTGCCATGCCGAAAGCGGAATCGCGCCGCCCGGCATCGCGCTCGGGGCCTCGAACGCCCCTTCGTCCTGCTGCGCACCGTAGACATGAAACGGGAACTGGTCGTCGAGCGCAACTTTATAGAATTGCCCGGTCTTCTGATTCCACACGGTGCTCCATGTCTTGCCGCCGTTCGTCGACACCGTCGCGCCGCCGTCGTTGCCCTCGAGCATGATCTTGGGATGGAGCGGATTGACCCAGATGATGTGGTGATCGCCATGCGGGATCGAGGGGATCACTTTCCACGTCTTACCGCCGTCGGTCGTCTTGTATACGCTGTCGACTTGCGGCGCGTACGCGACGTTCGCATTGGTCGGGTCGGCGAAAATCGCCGTATAGTAAAAGGCCCGCTGGCGCAGCTTCATCTCGTTGTTGACCAGCTTCCAAGTCGCCCCGCCGTTCTGCGAGCGGAACACGCCGCCGTCCTTGGCCTGCACGATCGCGTACACGATGCGCGGGTTGCTCGCCGCGACCGACACGCCGATCTTTCCGAGCAGGTCCTTGGCGAATCCGGGGTTGGTCGAGATCTTGGTCCAATGCGCACCGGCGTCGGTCGTTTTATACAAGCCGCTGCCGGGGCCGCCGCTGGTCAGCTTCCACGGCACGCGCTGCGCCTGCCACATCGCGGCGTACAACACGTTCGCGTTGTGCGGGTCCATCACCAGGTCCACGCCGCCGGTTTTCGCGTCGACGTACAGAATCTTATGCCAACTCTTGCCGCCGTCGGTCGTCTTGAAAACGCCGCGATCGGTGTTGGGCACGAACACGTGGCCCATCGACGCAGCGTACACGACGTTGGGATTGTGCGCGTCGACGACCAGTTTGGCCGTCATATGCGTGTTGCGTAACCCGGCGTAGTGCCAGGTCTTACCGGCGTCGGTCGTCTTGTAGATACCGTCGCCCGTGTCGAAATCGCTGCGGATGTCCGCCTCGCCGGTGCCCGCGTAGATGACCTTCGCATTTGAAGGCGCCACCGCGAGCGCGCCGATTGGATCGGCGATTCCCGGAATCTTGCCGTCGGTAATATTATCCCACGTCAGGCCGTAATCGGTGCTCTTCCAAACGCCGCCTTCGACGCCGCCCATGTAGAACAGGTTGGGCTCGTTTGGAACGCCTGCGACCGCGACGACGCGTCCTCCGATCGCCGGACCGATGCTACGCCACGACAGCTTGGAGATCAATTGCTCTTTGGTCGGAGCTGTTGCGGCGGCGCGAATGGCCAGCGGAGCAGCGACCACGATAACGGCAAGAACGCCGGTAAGAAAGCGCTTCATCCCGACCATTATGACCGCGCGGTCCGGAGAATCCTGTCTCTAACCGGCGCGGCGTGCAATCGGAATCGTAACGGTCAATCGCGCTCCGCCCCGGCATCCGATTCGAACGCGATGTGCTGTGCCAATGTTTTGACCATGTACAGACCGCTCGCCCTCGCCGGCGGCGCCTTCCGGCATGGCCGGTCGTTCTGAGCCCGGCGGCATCCCCTCCACCGTGACAACGGGCCGCGCATCGTTCAATCGATGCGCAATTTTAGCGGCCCGGCTGCATATCCGATCGTATGCGCGAGGAGTTC
>DAHUXY010000041.1 GCA_027315505.1 Vulcanimicrobiota bacterium
GAGGTGCCGTTCGAAATAGCGCTCGCCCCACTGCCACGCGATCAGTAAGTCTTTGGTAAGAAATGACGCCACGATCATGCGCAGGCGATTGTGCATCCACCCGGTCGCATTGAGTTGCGCCATCGCCGCATCGACGATCGGGTAGCCGGTCTGCCCCGCGCACCATCGTTCGAATGCCGCGCGATCGTCGTTCCAGACGATGTTCCGCGCCGCCGGGACGAACGGCTGCGTCGCAACATGCGGGAAGCGGCGCAGAATCATCTGATAGAAGTCGCGCCAAATCAATTCGGAGATCCACGTTTCGATGCCGCGCGCCTCGGCGGCGCCGGCGCGCTCCAGCGCGGCAAACGCGCGTTCGAAGCAGGTTCGGATGCCGATGGTTCCGGCGCGCAGTTGCGGCGAGAGGCGCGAGGTGCCTTCGAGCGACGGAGTATCGCGCTCGGTCGCGTAGCGAGCGCTCGGGCCGCCGGCGCGCAAAAACGCCGCGAGGAGTTCGCGCGCGTAGGCTTCGCTGCATGGCGGATAGAGCGGCGAGGGCTCGTGGCCGAACTCCTGCGGGCGTGGTACGTCGCGCGTCTGCGGCAAGCGCTCGCGAGGCATCAGCCTGCCGGCAAGCGCTCGCGCCGATGCGAGCGGTTTGCGCGCCGCGCTGCGATAGCGCTCGAGCCACCGCCGCTTGTAGGGCGTAAAGACCTTGTACGGGTCGCCCGCGTCGGTCGAGAGTTCGCCGGCCCCAAAGTAGACGTGATCGAGATGCGCGTGTACCGCAACGCCCGCGGCTTCCAGCGCGCGTGTGACGCGTTCGTCGCGGGCGATCGCGTCGGGATCGTAATCTTCATTATAGTAGAGCGCCCGCGCATCCAGGTCGCGCGCCAGCTTCACGAGGGTCGCTTCACACGAGCCTTCCAGCAGGACGAGGTCGCTCCCCAGCGCGCGCAGCGCTTCGCGCAACGCTCCGAGCGCGTCGAAGAAGGTCTGCACGAGCGGCGCGCCCACGCGTTGCGAGCGCAGCAACTCGGGGTCGAGATTAAAGACGATGCAGAGCGATGCGCCCGAGCGTGCGCCCGCCATCAACGCGGCGTTGTCGCTCAGCCGCAGATCGCGCCGCAACCACACGATCGCGCTCGGATGAACCGGGTCGCTCTTCATCGTTACCTCCCGAGGATCGCTGCGCTCATGGCAGAAAGCGGCAGCATGGCTCTTTCGCTGCGCGTCAGTACGCTCGCATTACCGTTGCGGCATCCCTTTAGAATCGCCCGAGGAGAGGCGAGCGTTGCACGTACCGCCCTCATTCGCGTGAGCGACGGTAGCCACGAGGGCCTGGGCGAAGCGACGCCGGTCGCACGCTACGGCGAATCGGTCGAGAGCGTCGCCGCATATTTTGCCGCCCATCCCCTGCGCGTGCACGACCCGATGCGCTTGGAAGAGGCGCTTGCGGGCGATATTCCGCCGGCCGCGCGCGCGGGGCTTGACCTCGCGCTGCACGATCTCATCGGAAAGCGCTTGGGCGTGCCGCTCTACGCCCTTTTCGGGCTCGACCCCGCCAAAACGCCGGTGACCTCGTTTACGATCGGCATCGCCGATACGGCGACGACGCTGCGCAAAGTCGCCGAAATCGGCGACCATCCCATCCTCAAAATCAAACTCGGCCTGGGCACCGACGCCGAGCAGATCGAAACGATCGAAGCGATTCGGTCGACGTACACGGGCACGATCCGGATCGACGCCAACGAAGGCTGGGACGTTCCCGGCGCGATTCGTATCCTGCGCGAGTTGGAGCGATTCGAGATCGAGTTCTGCGAACAGCCCATCCCGGCGGGAGATCCGGCCGGGCTGCGCGCCGTGCGAGAGGCCGCCGGCATGCCGATCGTTACCGACGAAGATTCGTTGACGGCCGCCGACCTTCCAAGACTCTACGGTTGCGTCGACGGCATCAACGTCAAGCTCGCAAAATGCGGCGGCCTGCGCGGCGCGCTCGCGATGATTCACACCGCGCGCGCGATGGGCTTGCGCATCATGCTCGGCTGCATGGTGGAGAGCGCCATCGCCGCCACCGCCGCCGCGCATCTCTCGCCGCTGGTCGATTGGGCCGATCTCGACGGCCCCTTCCTCACCGCCGCCGACCCGTTTGAAGGCATCGCGTACGAACGCGGTAAGATCGTCCTGCCCGACGGGCCGGGCTTGGGCGTGCGCGAGCGCGCCCCGGCATGACGCGCCGCTACGCCATTCTCGCACCCGATCGTTTCGCCGGCGACGCCAAGACCGCGCACGGCGTCATTCGTTATGGCACCGATGCCACCGTCGCCGTCATCGACCCTTCGCTCGCCGGCAAACGCGTACGCGACGCGGTCGCCTATCTCGATAGCGACGCCCCGATCGTCGGCTCGATTCGCGACGCGCTCGCGTACGAACCGACGGCGCTGCTGATCGGCACCGCGCCGCAGGGCGGGGCGCTTCCGGCGGACTGGCGCGCCCACATCATGGACGCCATCGCGGCGAAGCTGGAGATCGTCTCCGGGTTGCACGACATGCTCGGCGACGACGCTGCGTTTGCCGCCGCCGCCCGCCGTGCGGGAACCACGATCTGGGACGTGCGCAAACCGCCGGAGGTGCCGCTCTTTCGCGGCGAGGTATACGGCGTGCGCGCGCCGGTGCTGCTGATGGCCGGCAACGACTGCGCGGTCGGCAAGATGACCGTCGCGTTGGAACTCGCGCGCGCGGCGCGCGAAGCGGGGCGCCACGCGGTCTTCGTCCCCACCGGCCAAACCGGCATCATGATCGCCGGCTGGGGCATCTCGGTCGATCGCGTCATCGCCGATTTCGCTCCCGGCGCGGCCGAACAGCTCGTGATGTACGCGGCGCGGCAACAACCCGATCTCATCATCGTCGAAGGCCAGGGCGCGATCAATCATCCCGCCTACGCGCCGGTAACCCTGGCGTTGATGTACGGGTGCGGGGCCGATGCGATGGTCCTGGTCGTCGATCCGCAGCGCGATCGCGTCAGCGGCTTCCAAACCCCCACGCTCGATTACCGCGCGCTGATTCGCGTGCACGAAGCGCTCATCGGAACGGTGAAGCCTGCCAACGTCATCGGGATCGCGCTCAACACGCGCGGACTCGACGACGCAGCCGCCCGTGCCGCGATCGCGCTCGCTAAAGAACAGACGCATCTGCCCGTCGACGATCTCGTACGCTACGGGCCGCACGCGTTCTACGCGGCGCTGGGAGCGATTGAAAAAACCAAACCGTTGGAGGCGAAACCGTGAACGCTCGCACGACGCTAGCGGCGCTCGCGTGCGCCCTGCTCTGCATCACCGGCTGCAGCCGGCAGACGGCGGGGAGCGCGGCCGGCGGCCACAATCCGTGGACGCAGCCCGGCGTCGTGCGGCTCGGCGAACCCGACGAACCCGATAATATCAATCCGATGTTCGGACATACCACGGCGACCGACGAAGTCGACGGACTGGTCTTCGCCTTCCTGCTGCGGTACGACGCGAACGGCAACTACATACCCGATTTCGCCACGCAGGTACCGACGACGAGAAACGGTGGGATCAGCGCCGATGGCAAGACCATCGTCGTCCACGTGCGCGCTGGGGCGCGCTGGTCCGACGGCGCCCCGCTCACGGCGAACGACTGGATCTTTACGTATCATGCGGTCTTGAACCCAGCGAACAATACCAAGATGCGCTACGGCTGGGACGACATCGTAAGCGCATCGGCGCCCAATCCTACCACCATCGTTATCCACCTCAAGCACGCCGACGCAAGTTTCCTCGGCACGCTCGCGATGGGGGGGTCGGCATACCCGCCGTTGCCCGCGCATCTATTGGCAGCGCTACCGAACATCAATACCGCATCGTTCAACGCAGCGCCCATCTCCAGCGGTCCGTACGTGCTCCAGCGTTGGAACCACGGCAGCTCGCTGATTTTCGTGCCGAATCCCTACTACTTTCGCGGCGCGCCCAAACTCAAGCAGATCGTATGGCGCGTCATTCCGGATCCGAACACGCAGTTTAGCCAGTTGCAAACGCACGAAATTGACGTATACCCGGGCGTTAGCGAAAATGCGATCCCTCATCTGCGTGACGTTACCGGCATTCGGGTGATGCGCAAACTGGTCGCAAACTGGCGGCACCTCGGGTTTAACACGAGCAAACCCCTGCTCTCCGACGTACGGGTGCGGCGTGCGATTACCGAAGCCGTCGATTGGAAGCGCCTGATGGACACCGTCTATCACGGTTACGACCGGCTGGCCGTCTCGGATATCTTCCCGGACTCGTGGGCCGCGCCGGCGTTGCCTGCGTATCGATACGATCCGCGCGACGCCGCAGCATTGTTACGCGCGGCCGGATGGCGTCCCGGGCCGTCCGGATTTCTGATGCGCAGCGGTAAAGAGCTGCGGTTGACGCTCTCGAGCGCCACGGGGAATATGGAGGACGAACAATCCGAGGTCGTCGTTCAATCCATGCTCAAAGCGGTCGGCATCGACGTGCGCGTGCGCAACTATCCCGTAAGCCTGCTGTTCGCGCAGAACGGGCCGATCTATAGCGGCGCGTATGATATGGAGTGGTCGGTCGAAACGAACGGACCGGACCCGGATAATTCCGGCACCTGGAACGGAGCCTTTATCCCGCCTAAAGGCGGGAACACCTCGTGGCTGAACGACCCGCTGGTCAATCGCTTGAGCGATGCGGCTCGCCGCACCAACGACCGTACAAAGCGCAAAGCACTCTATCAACGCGAAGAAGAACGACTTCGCGAACTGTATCCGCACGTAGCCGTGTATTGGGAGAACAAATACACCGCCGTCAATACCGACATGCACAACTACAAACCCGCGGCATTCATCGCCGACACCTGGAACTCGTGGCAGTGGACGATCTAGCACCGGCGATCGCGCAAACCCTCGACGCCCGCGGCGGGGCGCGATTGCTGTTCGCACCAGCGCGGCGCGGCGTGCTCAGTTGGAACACCTTCGCCGAGCACGGCCACCTGCGTTTCCGGCTGCTGCGCGCCGGTTCGCCCGCGACGCCGTGGTTCGATTACGCACAATGGAACCCGAGCGGACGGCAATCGTTCAGCATCGACTCGGACAAATACGGTTTGCGCGTCGAAGTCGACGTGATCCAGGCACAGACGCCGTTCGACGGTATCGACATTCGCGGCATCAATATCGAAGATGCCGGCGATATCGATTTTCGCCTGCTGGCGTTCGCCACCCCGGTGACGAGCGTTCCGAGCCTTCCGTATGGGCGCGCCCCCATCATCCTGGACGTGCCGATGCGCTCGCAATACGTCGTCGAAGGCGAACGCGGCTGGTGTTCGCCGACGTCGCTCTCCATGGTGCACGCGTATCACGGAATCGACGTCGGCGTCGAAGCGACCGCGCGCGCGGTAATGGACCGCGCGTACAACGGTACCGGAAACTGGGCGTTCAACGTTGCGTATAGCGGGAGCCTGGGGCTGCGCGCCGTGGTCGCGTTTCTGCCCAATCTCGATAGCGCGCTGCGTTTGATCGAACGCAATCTGCCCGTCGTCATCTCGTATTCCTGGTCGAACGGCGAATTGCCGGGCGCGCCGATCGAGCACTCGGACGGGCACCTCGCCGTGCTCTGCGGCTTCACCGCCAACGGCGACTGCGTCGTGAACGATCCCGCCGCTCCCAACGTACGCGCGATCTATCCGCGCGCAGCCCTGGAACGCATTTGGCAGCGCAACGACGGGATCGCGTACGTCATCGCCCCTAACGGCATCGATTACCTCGACGCGCTACAGCGGCCATGACGGACGGACGCCCGTCGCAGCCTCAGGAGCGCATGCAATCGCTGGGAGATATCGGCGATCCGCCGTTTCACATCGCATTGGTAGAGCCGGAGATACCGCCCAATACCGGCAACGTCGCCCGGCTCTGCGCGGCCACCGGCTGCGCGCTGCATTTGGTGGAACCGCTCGGCTTCAGGATCGACGACCGCGAGCTCAAGCGAGCCGGGCTGGACTACTGGCACGCGCTCGGCGTGGTGATGCATCCCTCGCTCGACGTATTTCTCGAACGCACCGCGCACCTGCGGCGCTGGTTTTTTTCCACGCACGCAACGCGCGTCTATGCGAACGCCGATTTTGCGCGGGGAGATATGCTGGTGTTCGGGCGCGAGACCAAGGGCTTACCGAAGGCGCTGATAGCCGAATACTCGGAGCGCGCGCTCCGCATCCCGATGCGCGAGCACGGCGTGCGCAGCATCAATCTCTCCACCGCGGTCGGAATAGCGACTTACGGAGCGCTCGCGACGATCGGTTTTCCAGGGCTGCGCTGAGCTGCGGGAGCCTCCGCGCCGCCGATGCTCGGCATGAAGAACGAAAGCGCGAGCGAGAGGATGGCGAACAGCGTGATCGCCGCGAAGACGGGAGGCAACCCGTAGCGGTCGCCGATCGCGCCGAACATCGGCGCGGCCAATCCGCCGATCGTCACCGCGAGACCGAGCGTTACGCCCGATGCCATGCCGATGCGCCGGGGCAGATACTCTTGACCGATCACGACGATGACGCTCGCCGAAAGGCCGAGCGCCGCACCGAACCCGATGCCGAGCGGAACGAGCAGCGCGAACGACGGCGAGTGAAAGCCGCAGTAGGTGATGGCTCCGGCAAACAGGGCGGTAAACACCATCGACGCGGAGATGATCCGGCGCCGGTCGTAGCGATCGGCAAGCCTGCCGCCGAGGATGGTGCCGAGGGCGCCGCCGATCAGCAGCGCGGCCAGCGCTACCGACGCGAACACGTTGCTCGCGTGCGTCACCGTGATGGCGAAGATCGGGAGAAACGTCACCGCGGCCAAAAACGTCATCGAACGGAGCGCGACCACCCCGGTGAGTACGCCGAACGCACCCCAGCGATCGGCCCCGGCGCGCTCGCGGCGCGCGTGGTGCGCGACGCGGCGCACTTCCTCGAATTTCGGCAGTTCGCGCAGCAAGAGCGCCGACATCACGACGCCCGGAATCACGAGGAACGCCGTGCCGTGCAGCCCGAAGGCGAGGATCAGCGGCGTGACGAGGATCGGCCCGAGCGCAAAGCCGAGGTACCCGCCCAGGGTGAACCAGCTCATGCCGGTCGCGCGCTTCGCCCCGGCAAAATAGTTCGCGAAACGCGAGCCCTCGGGGTGAAACGCCGCTACGCCGACGCCCGCAACGAGAGCGCCGGCAAGCATCCACGGCAAGGTGGGCGCAAGCCCGATGAGCGCCGTACCGCAACACGCCAGGAGGACCGAGGCGGGGATCACCCACGCGAAGGACCGGCGATCGGAGAGGTGCCCGAAGAGCGGCTGGACCACCGACGACGAGAGATTCATGGCAAGGACCAGCGTCGCGGCGGTGGCGAGCGAGAGCCCATGGTGCGAGACGAGCCACGGGATGAGCGCGGGAAGGGCGCTCTGGTTGGCGTCGTTGACCATATGCGCCACGGTGAGCAGCCGAATGCCGCCCCCTTCGGAAGAAGCGGTCGGGAGCTCGAGAGCAGCGGCTGACATGCCAGGATCATCCCATGCGATCGTCAATAGGTCAAATATATGAATCGGCTAACATTAATAACTGTGGCTTATCAATGGATATTCGGCACCTCCGCTACGTACTAGCCGTTGCTCGCCGGCTGAGCTTCACGCTCGCGGCGGGCGATCTTTCGATCGCGCAGCCGGCCCTTTCGCAGCAGATTGCCGGCCTCGAGCGGGAATTGGGCGTGCGCCTCTTCGACCGTACCAACCGGCGCGTGAGCCTCACCGATGCCGGCCGCGCGCTCGTCGCCCGTGCCGAGCGTATCCTGGCCGACGTCTCGGCCGCCGCCGAAGAGATGTCGGCCTTCGCCGGCGGCCTGCGCGGGCGGGTGGTGCTGGGCACCTATCAATCCTTCTCCGAGTACACGCTGCCGAAATTGCTCGGCCGCTTCCACGCGCTCTACCCCGGCATCGAGATCGCCCTGCGCGAGGGCCTAGCCGACGATTTGCTCGCGCAGTTGCACGCGGGGAGCATCGATGCGTTCATCGGTGACCCGGGCGACGCCGGCCACGCGCTCGGGCGGGCGTTCGTGAGCGAGCCGCTCTATGAGGATGAATTGGTGATCGCCCTCGCCGCAACGCATCCGCGCGCTCGAGCCTCCGTCATCGAGATCGGCGAATTGCGCGACGAGCCGTGGGTCATCTTCCGTCCCGGCTCCTCGCTCACCGCGCGCGTTTACGCGCTCGCGCGGGCGAGCGGATTCGCTCCGCGCATCGCGTTCGAAAGCGTGGATTCGATGACGGTGCGCTCGCTCGTAGCCGAAGGCCTCGGCGTCGCGCTCTTTCCGCGCACGCTCGGGAACACGCCCGGGCCCAACGTCGCGCTCGTCTCGCTCGCGCCGAACCGCGTGTTCCGGCGCATGTCGTTGGTGACGCGCCCGGGGCCCTATGCGCCCTCGGCTTCCACGTTTCTCGATTTTATTCGCGAACGGTTACACGAATGAAGCCTTCGCTCGCTTCGATCGATCGCCGCGTCGTGGCATGCACGCATTGCCCGGAACTGCGCGCGTACTGCGCGGACGTCGCGCGCGAAAAGAAGCGCGCGCACGCGCTCGACACCTATTGGGGCAAGCCCGTGCCCGCATTCGGCGACCCCGCGGCGCGCGTGTTGCTGGTGGGCCTCGCGCCGGGCGCGCACGGGAGCAATCGCACCGGGCGCCCGTTCACCGGCGATGCTTCGGGCGATTTTCTGTTTCCCGCGTTGCACCGAGCCGGATTCGCATCACAGCCTCACGCGATCGATCGCAACGACGGCATGGTCTTGCGCGATTGCCTGATAACCGCGGCCGCGCGCTGCGCGCCACCCGGCAACAAACCGACGCCGCAAGAGCTGGCGAACTGCTTCCCCTACCTGCTCGACGAATTCGACGCGCTGCCGAATTTACGCGTCGTGATCGGGCTCGGATCGATCGGCTTTCGCGCGTCGCTGCGCATGCTCGAACGGCGCGGTTTTTCGTTCGAAGGTAAAAAGCCCGCTTTCGGCCACGCCGCCGAAGGCATCGCGCGCAAAGGTTCTCGAACGATTCTCGCGTTAGCGTCGTACCACCCCAGCCGCCAAAACACCAACACCGGCGTTCTGACCGCTCCAATGTTCGACGCGATCTTCGCCCGGGCAAACGAAGCACTCCACGCCTGATTGCGGCCGATGTCGGGCGATAGTCGCTTTTACGGCGAGGGCGAGGGGGCCGTTGAAGGGGTGGGCGTTACCGGGCGGCCGCACGGGTCGGAGATGAGCGGGACGCCCCATTTGTTGAGCGTCGTAACCGTACGCGTATCGGGCTCGATCGAGCCGAAGATCCGTTGCACGTCGGCGAGCGCGGCGTTGCGCGCATCCTCGCTCGGCGCGCGCACGACGACCGCCGATCCGAGCGTCGCATCGAGATTCGCATGCACGACGATATCGGCACCGTCGATCGTGAGTTCGCGCGTTTCGCACGATGCTAACGGCGAGGGCGACGGCATCGGCGTAGCCGTCGCGTCGGCGCTCCGATGCGCGGCACATCCCGCGATTGCCAGGAGCAGAATCAGTTGAAGGTAAGGGTACGTCCGCACGAATCAACGGCTTTATCGGGAACCATCATCCCTCCCTCGCCATCGCCCTTGCGGAACGAGATTATTTTCAGCGGCGGCGCGTTGACCGCGGCCGGCCCGTACTGATGCGTGAGGATAATCAACTCGTTGTTGACCGTTTCGGGTTGGTCGGCGCCCTGCGTAACCACGTAGCGCTGGACCGACCCGTTCTTCGCAAAGAGAATGCGAATCGAGACGCCTTCTTGTGCGTAATGGATGTCGCGCTGCCCGCACGACGGCCCGGGCGTCGTCGCGCCGGCGGCCGGCACGGTTCCGGCGAGAACGGCGGCCGATACGGCTAGGACGGGCGCTAGCCGGGCAAGCAAGGTTCGAACTCCCACGCTTGGATTATCGGCCGCTTTGCGGCTCGGGGGCCGTACTGCGAAGGTAAAGATCTCGCAAGAGCGGCTCGGGAACCTGGGTGGGAGCGTCCATCATCAGGTCCCGGCCGACCTGATTCTTCGGGAAGGCGATCACTTCGCGGATGTTCTCCTCGCCGCAGGCGAGCATGACGATCCGGTCGATGCCCAGCGCCATCCCTCCGTGCGGCGGGGCGCCGAACTCCAGCGCCCGCATGAAGAAGCCGAAGCGTTGCTCGATCTGCTCTTCGGTCATACCGAGCATCGTAAAGATGCGCCGCTGCAGTTCGGGCTTGTGAATGCGGATCGAGCCCGAGCCGAGCTCGAAGCCGTTGAGGACCATGTCGTAGTGCTGCGCCCGCATCGCCTGCGGATCGGTGTCGATCAGCTCCCACTGCCCGGGGCCCGGCGAGGTGAAGGGATGATGCGCGGGGGCCGGCTGCCCGGTCACTTCGTCGATCTCGAGATACGGGAAATCGAGGACCCAGCAGAAGCGGAAGGCCTTCGGGTCGCGCAGGTTGCAGCGCTCGCCGACGTCGTTCCGCATCCGGCCCGCCACCGCGAACGCCGTCGCTTTGGCGTCGGCGAAGAGCAGGATCGCATCGCCGGTCTGCGCGTCGCATCGCGAGCGGAGCTGCGCGACGTGCTCCTCGCCGATAAACTTCTGCGCCGACGACTTCACGCCGTCGGCACCCAGGGCGATCCACACCATGCCTTTGGCGCCGGCCTGCTTCGCGCTCTCGGTCAGCGCGTCGAAATCGCGCCGCGAAAGCGAGGCGCCGCCGGGGTAGCGCAGCGCAACGATCGCTCCGCCCGCTTCGAGAACCGAACGGAAGACGACGAAGTCGGTAGCCGCAAACACGTCGTCGACGCGTTGCAATTCGAGCCCGAATCGCAAGTCGGGCTTATCGACGCCGTATTTCGCGATCGCTTCTTGATGCGAGAGGCGCGGGAACGCCGGCAGGTCGATATCGAGCACACGCTTCCACACGTCGCGAATGCACGACTCCATGGTTTCGAGCACTTCGTCTTGCGTGCAGAACGACATCTCGACGTCCACCTGGGTGAACTCGGGCTGCCGGTCGGCGCGTAGATCTTCGTCTCGCATGCATCGCGCGATCTGCATGTAACGGCCGAAGCCCGAGATCATCGAGATCTGCTTGAGCAACTGCGGCGACTGCGGGAGCGCGTAGAACGTACCGGGATGGATGCGGCTGGGCACGAGGTAATCGCGGGCGCCTTCCGGCGTGCTCTTGATGAGCATCGGCGTTTCGATCTCGGTAAAATCGCGCGCGTCGAAGAAGTCGCGCATCGTCTTGATGATGCGATGGCGCAGACGGATATTGCGCTGCATGCGCGGTCGGCGCAGATCGAGGTAGCGATACTCCAGCCGGAGGTTTTCGTCCACCGGGTCGTCGCTGTTCACGGCGAACGGCGGCACCTGCGAGCGATTGAGAATCTCCAGCTCCTCGATGCCGACTTCGATTTCTCCGGTGCCGATCTTGGCGTTGAGCGTCCCCTCCGGCCGGAGCCGCACGCCGCCGCGGACGCGCAGGACGTCTTCGTGGCGCAGATGTTCGGCGTCTTTAAAGCTCGGGTGTTGCGGATCGAATACGATCTGCGTGATTCCGTCGCGATCGCGCAAATCGACGAAGATCAAGCCGCCGTGGTCGCGCCGGCGATTGACCCAGCCGTAGAGTTCGACGGCGGTGCCGGCGTCGGTCGCGCGCAGGGCGCCGCAGGAGCGGCGGGTCGAATCGGTATGCACGGTGTGTCCTGTCATGTCGGTTGGGTTGAGTGGAGAGCGTCTTTGATGCCCGAAACGTAATAGTATTGCTGCACGAGATCGCGAGCGAATTTCGACGTCGAAGCCTGCCGGTCGAAGTATCCCAGCAACGCCGGGACGCGCGTGAGGAGCGCGTGCACGCCGAGCGAGACCGGCGTCATGCCTAAATTCAATTGCACGTCGAAGTGCGGATGCTTGCGATAGAAGCGCACGGTCGAACGCCCCGCAAGTTTCATCTTCTCTTTCTGGTCGTCGTGCGGAATATCTTGACAATGATAGTTGACGGCGCGCGGTTCGTAGAGAATTTCGATCCCCGCATGCTGCAAACGGTAGCCGAGCTCGAGATCTTCGTGCCCGTATCCCGTGAAGCTTTCGTCGAACGATCCGACCCGCAAGAGATCCTCGCGCCGCACCGAGGCGTTCCCCGTTAGGAAGTAGAGCCAAGAGAGTTTTTTGCGCGTGGGCGGATGGAGATGCCCGCGCTCCTCGGGGCGATCGCGCTTAAATGCGTACTCCTCCAAGTCTTTGACTTGGACTTCCCATCCGACCACCGCGATGCCGCGCCGTTCCTCGTGATGGCGCAGGTGCTGCGAGAGCAGATCCGGCGATGCAAGAATATCGGAATCGTTGAAGAGCACGACCTCGCCGCTCGCCGCGGTGATACCGGCGTTACGCGCCATCGCGCGCCCGGTGTAGGGGCCGGGGAGGTGGCGCACGTTCGGCGCATCGGCGCGCACGCTCGCCAAGTATTCGGCCGTGCCGTCGTTGGAATTGGAGTCGCAGATCAATAGCTCGAAGCGCTCGCGCGGGAGATCCTGCGCGAGCAGCGTCGGGATAACGTGTCGTAAGGTGTCCAACCGGTTGTAGGTTGGGATCACCACAGATATATCAGCCATCGATCAACGTTCTGGCGCCGCGCACGATCTCTGCGCGAAACTGCGAGAGCGAGGCTTCGTCGCCGTGCTCCGGCTTGCGAACGAGCACGCTCGGTACGCCGTATGGCGCCCACTCCTGCGAGTTCAGCCGGAAGTAGCGGTGTTCGAAGGCGACCAGCGTGGGCCTGCGCACGGCGCTTGCGACATGGGTCGCACCGGTATCCACCGTCACCACGCATCGCGCGCGCTCGAAGAGCGCCGCCCACTGGTGAAACGGCAATTCCCCGGCCACCCCGTCGGCAACGGCGGCGAACGGCGCCGCGTATGCGTGGCATTCGTGCGCGCAACTCACCACCACCGGGTGGCCCAGAGCGCGAAGCTCGCCCACCAGCGCGAGGGTGCTCTCGAGCGTGCTGCCGTTGGAGAACCAGCGCTCGCCGATGTGCAACACGATCGGCTCGGCCGGAAAGCCCGCCACGGCACGGCGATCCGCCGCCGTGACGGCTAACCGCACGCGCGCGACGCGTTGCTTCGCCCCGGCCAACGCCGCGAGATCGAGCAGCTGCTCCACCTCGTGCCGAACCACCCGTTGCGGATCGCGCTCGCACAGCTGCGGGTCGGCCTCCGAAACCATCAGCCGGTTGACGTAGAGCGGCGCGGTCGCGCGCGCCAGCCAGCGCCGCACGTAGGTGTATCCGGCCCGTATCGGGGCGCGCGTCGCTCCGACGAGTTGCAAATCGATATTCCGCGGGGCCAAGGCGATGGCGATATCGTATCCGCGAAAGCGCGCGCCGAATGCCGCCGGTTTCACCGCGCGCGGGAGATCGACGACTTCATCGACGTCGGTGTTGCGATCCATCACGACGTGATTGTACGGGCTGGTCACCATCGTAACGTGCGCGCCGGGAAACGACGCGCGCACCGATGCGATCGCCGGCGTGGAAAGAATGAGGTCGCCGATCCGATCGGTGCGTGAGAGCAGAATGCGCATACG
>DAHUXY010000051.1 GCA_027315505.1 Vulcanimicrobiota bacterium
TCCGAATTTGGGGATTTTGGCCGCATAAAACCCGAGAAATACCTGGCGCGCCGACGTAGCTCAGTTGGTAGAGCAGCTGTTTCGTAAACAGCAGGTCGTCCGTTCGAGTCGGATCGTCGGCTCCAGTATCAGCCCCGTCAAATGGAGATTTTTGACGGGGTTTTTTCTTTAGGCGTGCTGGAGGCGACAGCATAAACGAATTCCGCGATACCGTTTCGCGTAATTCGCGATGGAAATGCCGCCCGGCCGGGGGGCAGCGCGCTCAAATGCGACAAATGTCGCGGAATGTCACCTGGCGGCCGTGCTCTTTCGGGGGTGATTGCGGGCTAGGTGTTACTACTTTTGAGGAGAGAGATCTGCGTGAACCGACACACACTAACGCGGCGTGGCATGATCACGTTTGCATTGCTACTTTGTTGCGCGCTCGGGATCGTGTTCGCACGGGCTGCGACGACACACGCGTCCACCATGCCGGCGCTTCCCACCAAGCACCACATCGTGTTTCAGGTGAGCGCGAACAATCCGGCAATTATGAACTTGGCGCTGAATAACATCGTCAATATCGATAACTACTATACCAAGCTCGGGCAGACCGTGCAGATCGAACTGGTCGCTTACGGGCCGGGGCTGAACATGCTTCTTGCGGATACCTCTCCCGTAAAGGCGCGGATCGCGCAGATTAAGACGAGCATTCCCGACGTCACGTTCTCCGCGTGCAACGTGACGTTGCAGACGATGGAGAAACAACAAGGCAAGAAGCTGGCGATTCTGCCGGAAGCGAGAATCGTGCCGGCGGGTGTGGCCCGGCTCATGACGCTCGAAGAAGAAGGCTGGAGCTACGTCAAGCCGTAGCGGCGGAACTTACTGCAGTAAGGCTTTCACATGATGCTCGATCGCGGAGCGGACCGAAGGGTCGGCTCCGTGAAAGGCAAGATTATAGGAATACGAGCCGCTCCGCAGCGGCTGCCGCGCAACGATGCGTGCTTGGATCGCGATCTGCGGGTGGCCTTGCGTTTCTTGTGAGAGCGAGAACGCCAAATCAAGCGCGCTGCCGACCGCAAGATCGGCAGCGCATACGATCAGCACGCCGCCCGCCGAGAGATTTGTCGCCCGCGCGTCGCCGGATTCTCGCCCCTTGATTTCGTAGCGAACCGGAATGTCCACCGGGACGCGAACGCTCGATCGCGTGAGTCCGTTCTGGGTCGAAACGTCCGGCATCGGCTGGCCGATCGAGCGACGATACGTGGCCTCGCGCGTGAGCCGCGCGATATCCTCGCGTTGGCCGGCCGTCATCGGTTCCAGATTGAGCGCGTAGCGCGAACGCGGCCCGTTCGAACTGCGCTCGGCCACCCTGCCGCTCACGATCACCTGTGGAGCGCCCTGGACCGTAAGCGTGAACGTCAGCAACTCGCCCTCGTCGAAGAGCGTAACCGACCGCAGAATGCATGTGGTAGCTGCGAGGTGCTCGACGATGGCCATGGTCGGCGTCGACGAGGTGCCTCTCACCATCGTCGGGCATTCGAGCGATGGCCCGTCGTAAGCGACGCTGTCGTCGCGGGTGCTATCGAGCAAAGACATGCGGTATTGACTCCCCCGGCGCAGTCAAAAACCGGCTCGGCACTTGCGCGAGCGCGGCATACCTATCAGGTTTCGACACGGAGCCGCCGTGCCTTTAGGGGCTATCGCGCAGGAAAAAAATGACCCAGCAATGCGTCGGTGCCCAGCATCGCGCCCGCGCCGAGCGCGAACCCGCTCAGGACGTCAACCGGCCAGTGCAGCGCGGCGGCGACGCGCGCGTAGCCGATCGCGATCGCGCACAGGGATGCCAGGGCGGCCAGACGACGATCCCGCGCGAACAAAAACGCAACGGCTAGGCCGCACGCCGCCAAATGGTCGGATGGAAATGCATTATCGGGTGCGTGCGCGATGAGCGGCGCGACGTGCCGGACGACAAAGGGCCGCTCGTGGAAGTATAGCGCGCCAGCGATTTTGACCAAGGCGATGCTGAACGCCCCTCCCAGCGCCGCCGCCAGCAGGTCGCCCCGCCAAGCCCTGCGCCGAACGATCGCAAGGGCCACAAACAGCGCCGGAAGGGCGATGAGGTAAAGGGCGATATCTCGCACGAGCGAGGCCGCAATGCCGGTCATAGCTTTGAAGGTATCGGACGGCGATGACTCCACGATGAACGCCGTAAAGGGACGGAATACGTTATGCCGGAGCGAACCCGGGGAAGATGGTAGAACAACGGCCGTGTGGCTGCCCGCTCGATTATTGACTGGTCGATTGCCCGGCCTGTAGGCCTGGCCCAGGCGATGCTCGCGCAACGAGTGCGAAACGAGGACCCATGAACGACGATATCGGTAGCGAAATGGTGCGAGAGCTCGGGATCGCCCCCGCTCTAGGGGTTGACGACGACCAGCGCTTTGAAACGCTTCGCCGTTTTCATGAAGAAGACGCGCAGCGCGACGCTGAGAAACGCGAGGCGGAGAAGCCGGACGCGCGAACCAAGCCGCCGGGCCGCTCATAGTGCCCCAAGCGAGCCGGCGCATTTTCGCGGCGTTGCTCGGGTGCGCGTTCGCTTGCGCGCTCGCGGGGCGCGCGGACGCTTCGCAAATGAACGCGCGCGACCGCGCGATGCCGCGGTACGCGCACGTGTTCGTGATCGTGGAGGAAAATAAAGACTACGCGCAGATCATCGGCAACAGCCATGCGCCCGCCATCAACGCCTTCGCGAAAGCCTACGGGTTAGCGACGCGTTACGATGCGGTGGCGCATCCCAGCGAGCCCAATTACGTCGCGATGATCGGCGGCTCCACATTCGGCATCCGCGACGACGATGCGTACTACTGCAAACCTCACGATACGCGCTACTGCCCGGGCTCGGACGATGCGGGATACGTCGACCACACGATCCCCGGCCCCAATCTCGCGACGCAACTCCAGGCCGCGGGCCTTACCTGGAAAGACTATAGCGAATCGATTCCCGAACCGGGTTCGCTCGCGGTGGTCGCCTCCGACCCGCGCGCTAAAGGGCTCCCGCATAACCTGGTTGTGTACGCCTCGAAACACTCGGGATTCATCAACTTTGCCTCGGTGCAACGCGACCCGCAGCGGGCCGAGCATTTGGTCGGATTCGATCGGCTCGCGACCGATCTGCGGAGCGGCCGGGTTCCGAATTTCGCCTTCGTCATTCCGAATATTTGCAACGAAATGCACGGCGATGGATTGCTGCACCTACAACCGTTCGACTGTTGGTCGGCGAACATTCCCGCGCTTATCTCCCGCGGCGATCGAAACGCCGCCGCCATCGTCCACGAAATCATGAACTCGCCGGTATGGAAGGCGGCGTCTAATACCGCCATCGTCATCACGTTCGACGAAGACGGGCACAACGGCAAACAAGGCGGCGGCGGCCATGTGGCGACGGTCGTTATCACGAATCACGGGCCGCGCGGCGTCAGCGACGCGACGCCGTATACGCATTACTCGCTGTTACGCACGGTTGAGGATGCGTTCGGGATTCACACCTATCTCAACCATGCGGGCGACCCCGGCGTGCAGCCGATGTTGCCGCTCTTTGCAACGCACGCTCCATAGGAAGACGTTGCGGTGCTATGCGGCGCCCGGGACGAAGGTGAGCGCTAGCCCGTCGATACAGTAACGCAGATGCGTCGGCGGCGGCCCGTCATCGAAGATGTGGCCGAGATGGCTGCCGCAGCGGCGGCAATGCACTTCGGTACGCTCCTCGGCGAGTTCGTGATCGGCGCGCGTGAGCGTGGTTCCCGGTAATACGTCCCAGAACGACGGCCACCCGTCGCCGCTGTCGTATTTGGTTTTCGAGGTGAATACCGCCAGTTTACAACCGGCGCAATGATAGCGTCCCGGGCGCTTTTCGCCGATCAGCGGGCTTGAGAACGCCGGTTCGGTGCCGTTTTGCCGCAGAATGTCATAGCGAGCGCTCCCGAGCATCGCCTTCCATTGGGCGTCGGTATGCGTCACCGCGTAGCGTTCGCTCGCGTCGGCCGGCACCGCGGCGGCTACCGCGACGGCCGCCAGGCTCGCAAAAAAATGTGTCCGCTTCATCGGACCGGTACGTGGCATGTCACGTTATGGCTTTCGAAGTAGCGCTGGTGGTACTCTTCGGCGCGATAGAACGTCGTTGCCGGAACGATCTCGGTTGCGATTGGCCGCCCAAAATCCGACTGCGCGCGGTCGCGCGACGCGCGAGCGATGCGCGCTTGCTCGTCGGAGTGGGTGAAGATCGCGGAGCGATACTGCGTGCCGATATCGGGGCCTTGCCGGTTGACCTGCGTCGGATCGTGCATCTGCCAGAACACCTCGAGCAACCGTTCGTAGGTCACCTGCGCGGGGTCGTAGGTAACCTCGATTGCTTCGGCATGGCCGGTGGTATCGGAGCAAACCTCACGATAGGTCGGATTTTGCGTGTGGCCGCCCGTGTAGCCGACGATCGCATCCAAAACGCCCGGAATCTGCCGGAACGTCATCTCGACGCCCCAGAAGCAGCCGGCTGCGAAGGTCGCGGTTTCTTGTTTCATAGCATTACCTAGAACGCCGCCCGCGGGCGACTGGATGCGTCCTCGGTGGAGGAGCGTTCGGCCCTAGGCGTCGGTGTCGCAACGCAGGAGGTCGCCGGTCGTCTCCCGCCGCGCATAGAGCTGCGGCGGTCCGTCGCCGACCGCGACGATCGGCGGCCGCAAGAAGCGATTGTAGTTGCTGGCCATGCTGTACGTATATGCTCCGGCCGAACACATGGCGAGCAGATCGCCCGCTTTGAGGCCCTGCGGCAGCACCATGTCGCCCATCTCGTCATTTTCGCAGGAACGCCCGCACAGCGTGACTTCGTGCAGGCCTCCAGGGGTTTCGCGCACCGGAACCACATAATGTTTCGCACCGTAGAGCGCGGGGCGGGGATTATCGGCCATGCTTCCATCGACGATGGCAAACGTCCGGCGATCGTATCGTTTGATCGCCATGATGCGATAGAGCGAGGTCCCGGCGTTCCCTACGATATAGCGTCCGGGTTCGATTTCGAGCGAGGGCATCGGCAGGCCGAGCGCATCCGTCGCCTCGCGCACGCTCGTCGCCATGCCGGCGATGGCGGCTTGGAGGTCCAGCGTTTCATCGGTCGGATCCGGATGCGTGGCGATGCCGAATCCGCCACCGAGAATCAGCGTGTCGATGGTTGCGCCGGCATCCGTAAACCGTTGCATTGCGGCGACCAATTTCTGCGCGTTCGCCGCGAAGGGCGCCGCCTCGTAAATCTGCGACCCGATATGCGCGTGCAAACCGCGCAACCGCAGCGCGGGCGCGCTTGCAAGCAACCGGAGCGCCTCGCCCTCCTCGTGCGGCGCGATGCCGAACTTGGAATCGTCGCCGGCCGTGCGCACGAAATCGTGCGTGTGCGCTTCGATCCCCGTATTGAGGCGCAAGACGATATCGAGAACGCTTCCCGGGCCGCGCATCCGCGCGAGCCGGCCGAGTTCGTCGATGCCGTCGACGACGACCCGTCCCACCCGTCCGTCGAGCGCCGCCTGTAACTCCTCGGCATTCTTTCCGGCGCCGTGCATCGTCACGCGCTCCGGAGGCACGCCGGCACGCTCGGCCGTCGCAAGTTCGCCGAGCGAGCTCACGTCGAGCGCCAGCCCGAGCCGGTCGATCCGCCGCGCCAGGGCGACTACCAATAGCGCCTTGCCCGCATAGGAGATGCGCACTCCATACGGGTCGCATGCCGCGCGTAGCCGCGCGACGCTCGCATCGATCTCGCGTAGATCGAGCACCAGCAGCGGCGTGCCGTAGGTCTCGGCGAGTCTGTCGGCGCGCTCGCCGGCAACGTGCAGTATCCCGTCATCGTAGGAGTGGCCCGGCGGAAAGAAAGACATGGTCTCGCCAAGCTTCGCCGGTGCCGCGCGTAAAACCAGCACGGCGCGCCGGCTAGCTCCCGAACTGCGCCATAAAGGCGTCGACGCGCGCCTGCGCGATGCCGGCCGCTAGGAGGCGCACCGGCATCGTTTCGCGATGCGCGGGCGGCGTGACGAACATGAACGGCGCGCTTCCGTCGACGGCGCGAACGGTGCACCATTCCAGCGCTGCGGGGATGAGCGCGGTTTGATATTTGCTCAATGCGAGCGTGACGCCGTTTCCGCGCACTTCGAGCGCCCGTTCGAGCGACATCAGAATCAGCGGGCGGCCGTTCGTGGGGAGCGACGCGGGCTCGTCGCTTGCGACGATGCGTTCGACGACGAAGTTCGGCCCGGCGATCATCGCCGTCCGGTCGAGCCCTTCGAAGTGATAGGCGATCTGATCGAGCGCTCCGGCGGTTTCGCGATGGTAGTTGAGGACGTCGCCGGCTTTTTTTACCGCGAGTTCGCGTGGTTTACCGTCGGGGCCGGTGCGGTTCCAATCAAAGATGCGGTACGTGAGATCGCTCGCCTGCTGCGTCTCAAACAATATGATGCCTTTACCGACGGCGTGCAACGTGCCGGAGGGGAGGTAAAACGTGTCGCCGGCTTTGACCGGAACGCGGCGCAGGATGTCGCCGAGCGAGCCGTCGGCGACGCGGCGCTCGTATTCGGCGCGCGAGGTATCGCGGGTCCATCCGAGCACGAGTTCGGAGTCGGGGTCCGCCGAAAAGATGTACCAACACTCCGTCTTGCCGTTGGGCTGGTGTTCGACGCGTTGGGCGTAGGCATCGTTTGGATGCACTTGGACCGAGAGCCAGTCGCGCGCGTCGATAATTTTGGTGAGCACCGGAAAAATGCGCGTGGGGTCGATATCGCCCAGCAGCGATGCCCCTAGCAGCTCGCGCAGCCCGGCGATGCTTTTCCCGGCCAGGGGGCCATTGCGTACGTGGTTGGTGTCCCAGCATTCCCACGATTCGCCGATCTTCGCCTCGGGGCTGGCATCTTTACCGAAGCGGCGCACGAGCGCATCGCCGCCCCAAATTGCGGGTGTCTCCTTGGGTTCGATGGCATAGGGGTAGAGCGAGGTTTGGTCCATGCCCGGTTCGTTACGAGCCCGACGGGGAGAATCCCGGGGCGTTCGCTAGCAAGCGGCCTGGAGCTACCCGTAGAGAAGCCCGGAGCGTGGCCGCGGCGAAGCTAGCCCACAAACGCTCCCTCGAATTGGAAAATACAGTTGCATCGCGTCTATATCGGCATCGGATCGAATCTCGGAGACCGCCAGGCGAATATCTTGGCGGCGCTACAACGGCTGCGCGTTCGCGCTCAGGTTGTTGCCGTCTCGTCGTTCTACGAAAGCGACCCCGCCGAAGGCGCCGACGGCCCGCCGTTTTTGAACGCCGCGGCCGAGGTGCGAACCGAGTTGGAGCGGGAAGCGTTCGTCCAGATGCTGGGGCAAGTGCAGAGCGCGGTGGGGCGTACGTCGCGCTTACGTCTAGCGGCGCGACCGATCGATATCGACGTCTTAGCGTTTGACGACGACGTTCATCCGCGCTTGCTGCAACGCGCCTACAATGTGGTTCCCTTAGCCGAAATCGTACCCGCATTCGAGCAGGCAGCGCGCGCGCACGGAACGCAACACGTTCGGCGCCGCGAGCGCAGCTTACACTTTCTCGCGAACCGGCAAGAAGAAGTTCCCGACGTCCGGCTCGCGCTCAATCGCGTCGGCGTCTCCGGCATCAAGCGCGTCGTACATCTGGAGATCGACGGGCGTCCGCGGGTTTTCAACGGCGAGTTTTCGATGGTCGCCGATCTCGCGCCCGATAAAGCCGGCGTCCACATGTCGCGCTTTTCCGAAATTCTGGAAGAAGCCACGCTCGACGTTCTGGCACGCACGGATGCCCCCGCGCGGATCGAAGGGTTGGTTGCGTCGATCGCGGGCGAGATCGTGCAGAGCCAGCGCGCGATCCGCGCCGACGTGCGTCTGCGGGCGAGCTTTGGGTTGGAGCGTTGGACTCCCGTTAGCGGTAAGCGCGGCGAAGAGACCTACACCCTGATCGGGATCGCGCACGCGGACGAGCGCGGGACCCGACGCGTCATCGGCGTCGAGGCCGAAGGCATGACGGCTTGCCCGTGCGCGCAGCAGATGATTCGCGAGCACGCCCTGCGCGACTTGATCGATGCCGGATTTAGCGAGACCGATGCGAACCGCGCGCTCGATGCGCTCCCCGTCGCCACGCACAATCAGCGCGGCCGCGGCTGCATTATGCTGGGCGTGAACGAAGGCCAGGCGGCCGGCGTGCGAGCCGAGGATCTCGTAGAGATCGTCGAGAGCTCGATGTCGAGCGAGACCTACGACTTACTCAAACGCCCCGATGAATTCTTCGTCGTGAACAAGGCACATCATAATCCGAAATTCGTCGAGGACGTCGTGCGCGGCATCCTCGCGCGGTCGCTCGACATGTATGCGGATCTGAGCGACGATACGTTCATGTTCGCGAGCCAGATCAATTACGAGTCGATTCACAAGCACGACGCCTTCGCCGAGGCCTTCGGCCGCTTCGGCGAATATCGCGAAGAGCTCCGCACGGGAACGTACGTTACGCAGAAAACCGATCTGGCGTCTTGGCTGGGCACGCGCCCCTCGCCGATCGTAACGTAGTAACGGGGGAAAGCGCGCCGAGGCTTGTTTTCGGGCCGTTCGGCCGTCATAATCGAGAGGATGCTCGACGACGCATGCGGCCGGCGGCAAACCCCCGAAGACCGCCTCACGACGAAGTTTCGAGGGTTTATGCCCGTCGCGCTCGCTCGTGCCGCGGCTCGAGAGATGACGCTTGTAGCGCATGCGCGCTTGGGATTGCGGGCGTTTGCTCAGGCTCCGCCATCATCGGATGCGTCGTACGTCGGCGGTTCGAAGGTGGCGTTGGGAGCCGTCGTTCTTGCGATCGCCGCCGTTCCCGATGCCGTCTTCCTGCTTTTGCTGGTCCCGCACGCATATGTCGTTCTTGCAATCGTGCTATCGTTGCTCGACGTATGGGCGGTGGTCTGGCTCTTCGGCTTATACGGAACGATGGTTGCTCGGCCGCACGACCTCAACTCCGGCCTGGTCACGCTGCATAACGGCCTGTTGCAATCGGTGACATTTGCGCCGGAACACGTTAGCGACACGATCGTGCGTGGCCGAATCAAGCGCCGGAGTTTGCCGCGCGAATTGCGCGAAGATGCAGCGTTTCTCGGATTCGGCGATATTCCGATACTGCAGATCGATCTCCGCGAGTCCGCCTCGGTAGATCACGCGTTTGCTCAACAGCATCGGCCGGTGCGGCGCATCTTCGTCGCATCCGACGCGCCCGAGCAGCTACAAGCGCGCCTTCACGCACTCGCTTCGAGCGCCGCGATCCGGTCGCCTAAACTTGGGTGAGAACTGAAGACGATCTCGTACCAGCCGGGAACCTCGTCCTCGGCAAGGTTCTGATCGCGCAGGCGGCGGAATGCGTCCACGCCCCAGCGCGGTTCGCCGGTTGCCGCGATCGCAAAACGATCCGCCGCCCATTCACGCGAACGTGCGAACGCGAGCAAGAGCGGGCGAAGAACCTGGGTGCCGACGGCCATCGTCGCATAGATGCGTGAAAGCAGGAGCGGCCGCTCGCGCAGGCGCTCCCGGTCCTCTTTTGAGATCGCGGCGTGCGCCGTAAAAAAGAGCGTCGTCGCCAGGGCTTGAGCGACCGCAATCATGCGCCAGGTATCGTGCGAAACGTAATGACCGAGTTCGTGCGCGACGACGAACTCGATCTCGTCGGGCGTAAAATGTTCGACCAGCGTATCGCCGAGCACGATCCGATGCGTTGTTCCAATCCCCGTGACGAAGGCATTAGCCTTCTTGGTTTGGCGACTCATATCCATGCGAAGAATCTGCGCGTCGCCGACGCCGTAACGTGAGGCGAGAGCACGCAAGCGCACCTCGAGCGGCCCGGTGAGCGGCTCGAAGCGATTGAAGAGCGGCATCACGTACACCGGCACGACGATATTCGCCAGCAACAGTAGCGGCAAGGTCCCAGCCGAGGCAACGAGCGGCCACCAGCGCGGCATGCGCCGCACCGCGTTGCCGAACAGCAGCGCTACCGCCGCGGTAACCCCCGCACCCAGCGCTGCCGACTTCGCGTAATCGCGCACCCAGTCGCTCGGCGATTGCTCGCTGGTTCCATAGCGTCGCTCCACGATGTGGTCTTCGATGAAGCTGATCGGAAGCTCGCCGGCCGCATCGAGTGCGCCCAGAACCGCAGCGAAGATCGCAGGCCGCAAGAGCGGCGGTGCCTGCGATGCAAGGCGGTCGATGGCCGCGCCGCCGGGGCCGTACCCAAGCGCCATGGTTCCGGCGATGGAGCGCAACACTCCGGCAACCGCTAGCCCACGATGGATGCGGCCGTACGCCGCGGCATCCGGGGCGACGGCGGCCGGCGGCGCTTCCAAGGCGCGTCGCGCCTCGTACGTGCGCCACGCCAAATAGCCGGCGCCAAAACCCGTTGCGGCGCCAAGCAAGAATCGCTGCCATCGTATGGTACTCACAAGAGCGTGATACTTCTCGCGAACGCACGATTTTACCGTTTCGACGGCACCAGCGATCGTTGGCAACGGCACGCCGCGCTCGCAATCGAAGACGGGGTCATACGCTCGCTTGATGCGCGCGATGTCGGGGCCGGCATCGAACGCATCGATCTCGAGGGCGCGACCGTACTGCCGGCCTTCGCCGACTGTCACGTGCACCTTGACGGCACCGGGTATTTCGCCGGCGACCGCAGCCTATCGGCGGTACGCAGCTACGCGCAATATGCCGATGCCGTCGCGCGCCCCCCGCGCGACGGGCCGCTTCTTTACGCCGGGCAATACGACGACGGATTGTGGGCCGACGGTCGCGCGGCCGACGCGCTGCCCCTCGAACGCTATCATGCAGCCGTGCGCGCGATGGTCGTACGCATCGATAGCCATTCGTGCATCGTCAACCGCAACGCGCTTGCGTGGCTCGCGCTCGATCCCGGCACCAACGGTATCGAACGCGACCCCGAAGGCGCCCCTACCGGGCGTCTCTTCTTCGATGCGAATTGGCGCGCCCAAGCCGCGTTCATGGCCGCCTTTCCAGCAGCGATGCGCGCCGATGCGGAAGCGCGCGCGATCGGCCTAGCCGTCTCCCGCGGGGCGCTCCATCTGCACGCACAACTCTTGGGGCTGTCGCGTGATGCGTACGCACAAGAAGTCAAACGCTTGCACGCGAGCCGGGCGAAAGTGCATCCAAAGATCTGCGAACCCGACGCCCAACTCGCCGTCGAACTCGGCCTGCCGTACATCGGCGGCGACGTGTTCTTGGACGGCTCGCTCGGAAGTTGCACCGCGGCGCTCTGCGAACCATACGCCGGCGAGCGCGGACGCGGTGCCCTCAGGATGAGCGACGATGCACTCCTGGGCTATTTCGCGCAAGCCGAAGCGTTAGGCGTCGCGGCCGGCGTCCACGCCATCGGCGACGCAGCCATCGAACAGTGCATTCGCACCTGGGAGCGCGTCCTCGCCGGAAAGCCGTCGCAACGCGGTGCCCGGCACTTTATCGAACACTTCGAAATGGCGAGCGACGAGCATATCGACGCGTGCGCGCGCATGGGCATCTATCTTTCGATGCAACCGCAATTCGATGCGACTTGGGGGAACCACGACGGCATGTATGACGACCGCCTCGGGACCAGCCGGAAGCGGCGCATGAATGCGCTCGCGCGGATCGTCCGTTCGGGAGCCGTGCTCTGCGGCGGCGACGATAGCCCCGTCTGCCCGCTCGATCCCCTCGCCGGAATGCAAGCCTGCCTCGACCATCACGAGCCCGAACAACGTCTCACCGCGCACGAGGCGCTCGCGCTCTACACGGTAAACGCCGCACGCTTCGGCTACGCGGAAACGCAGACCGGAAATCTCGAACCGGGGCTGGCCGCAGATCTCGTGGTTCTCGACCGCGACCCGCTCGATGGAGCGCGCTTCGCCGACTGCACCGTGCGTCAAACCTGGCGCGACGGCAACGTGGTTTTCGATAGTAATGAGTCACGTGCGTCATAGCGCTTGATGGGATTGCCGGGCGGGGTGCGCGGTTGGGGGAGCTGCGATTTTTTGGGCCCACACAGATACCGTGTTAAGTGTCAAGCACTAAGCGCCTCGACATACGGTTTTCCGCTTTTGAGGACCGCGTAGGCTATGGTCAATATCTTGCGCATGAGAGCAGCAACAATAACCTTTCCAGGCTTCCCACGGGATCTAAGGCGGGCAGCGAATTGCGCCAGAGACGAAGTCGTGCGTAGAACGCTCATGGCCGGCATGTAAAGAGCCTTTCGCAGGTCGGCATTGCCCATTTTACTCAATCTAGACTTCCCATGGATTGAGGTTCCTGATTGCCGATCGCTCGGGCATACGCCGGCGTATGCAGCTGCCGCTTTGCTGTTGCGCAACTGGCCTAGCGGTAGCTGCGCGAAAATAGCGGCAGCCGAAAGCTGTCCGACTCCAGGAATGCCCGCAAGTCGTTGGACGGCATCCGCAATGGCCGGCGTCTGTTCGATGAGTGCGTGAAGTTGTTCATCAACACCATCGATGAGATCGTTCAACGCTGCGATGTGGGAACTGGTACGCTCTCGCAAAACCCGAGCTTCGTAAATTGTCGAAGCTAGTTGACGAACACGATGACGCTCCGCGACCAATTGATTCCGATACGCCACAATCGCCCGTATTTCAAGGATTTCCTTCGCAGGCGGCTTCCATAATACCGGAGTCTGCGTCTGACAAAACTGTGCGATGATCTGCGCGTCGACACCATCCGTTTTGGTCCGTCGCATTTGGCTTCGGGCAAAGTTCTTTATACGCGCTGGATTTACGACGCTAACGCAGACGCTGTGATCGTAGAGATTTGCCGCGAGGCCTATCCAATACGCCCCCGTCGCCTCCATACAGGCGTGTACGCCTGAAGCCTTGCGGTTGCGGAGCCAGCGCTGGAGTTGCCCGTACCCTGCTGAGGTGTTCGGGAAGGTCCGCTTGGCAGAGCTCCCACTTTGCAGCAAGTGTGCGTGAAAATCGCTTTTTGAGATATCGATCCCGAGAAAATCTACAGGCACGGAATCCCCCTTAAGAGAAGACGAGCGCCAAGATCAACCTCATACATACGGGATCAGCGCAAGGCGCGTCCCACGATACCGTTCGATCGGCTCGTCAAAGTTGGTGCGGTCGCTGATCTGTGCGTCGGGCTCATCGGGCCCCAGGATGTGCACAGCGTGCCGACACCGTGTGGGGGGCGTTCTACGCTCCCCACTTCACATCATATGAGGATGTG
>DAHUXY010000058.1 GCA_027315505.1 Vulcanimicrobiota bacterium
CGTTCGTTGACCATGGCCAGCAGTTGACTGTCGCGCGACTGACGGCGCGCCTTCAACAGCGCCCGATCCCGTTCGAGGAGGCGCGCGATGACCGCGCAGAGCGCGATGAGTTCTGCCCGAGTGTCCGCGGATGCAGGCTCCTCGAGCATGGCCACGACGACCCCGATGGTCTGCGATCCGGCTACCAGCGGCACGAACAGCGCGTCGGCTCTGCCGAGCGTGCTGGTGACGCCGACGAACGCGCGCTGCTGCTCCCTGGATACTAACGAAGCGCCGCCGTCGTCGAAGCGCGCGAGCGCGTGCAGGAAGAGCCGGCGCAGTTCGGCCGAGCCGTCGCGCAGCGCAAAACCCCGCGCATCCAACGGATCGGTGAGGCTGGTCTGGCCTTCGTCGTCGAAGACCAGTGCGCTCACCTCACCACCGGAAATACAAGCGCGCACGGCGCCGATAATGGCTGCCGCACGCGCTTGAGGCGTCGTCGCATCCGCGAGCTCGGTCAGCGCGCGGAAACGGTCGATCAGCGAGCTGACGATGAGCCCTCCTGCATGATTACGGGCTTAGCGCAAGCCCGCTAATTGAACCTGGCGAGGTCAGCGTTGCCGAAGGTGCGACGTTGCCGTTCGCCGTCGCGGCGTACACGTATATCACGCCCGTTCCCGACGACGTTGAATCGGCGACGTATATCTTGCCGCTCGAATCGACCTTCACGTCGGTCGGTGCCAACAGGAGCGTGGCGCTCCCCGTAATCTTGCGCACCGGCGCCGGCGAAACGTTGCCGTTAAGGCCAGGGCTGAAGACCAAAATCGAGGGCGGCATGCCGAGGGCCGGGTTCCCCTGGTCGCTGACGTACATGTTTCCCGAACTATCCAGAGCGACGCTGGTCGGCGTAACGATGCCGGTCGCGGCGCCCGAAATCACGAACGACGGGGCGAGATCGAGCGGGGTCGGGGTCGGCACGGGGGTCGCGCTAGGGTTCGCCGACGGGCTGGCAGACGGGTTCGCCGTCGGGGTGGGGGACGGTGTCGGCGCAGGGGTCGCGCTCGTTGCCGGGGTCGGGGCGGGGGTCGGAAGGGCAAAGCCTTCAACCGAAGCGCCCTGGAGGTTGGCCACGTACAGCTTATCGCTCGAATCGACCGCGATGCCGCTGGGCACGTTGAGGCCGGTGTTCGGCCCGGCAATCACGGTATACGGCGAACCGAGTACGGTACCGTCAAAAATCAATACCTGGCTGGTCATTCCGGCGCCGGCCGCCGAATTGACGTTGCTCACCGCAAGCTGAGGAGCGGGCGTGCTTCCGGTCGTCGGGTACGAGAAGACCGCGATGCCCCGGGGGTGCTGGACGTTCGTGGTGCCGTTGATCGGCAGAACGTTTCCGGTTGCCAGCGCCTTGATCACGATGATCGATGCGACGCCGGTCGATTGCGCGTAGTTCGTCACGTAGAGATCGCCGAACGAATCGAATCCGATGTACTGCGGCCCGGTAATCTGGGTGTTCGATCCGCCGATTTGGTTCGAAGGCCCCGAACCGGAAGCGGCGCCCGGCAAGTAAATGCTGACGGCATTCTGGGACGTATTGGTCGCATAGAGCGACGCGGTGGGGAAATTGGGTCCGACGCTAATGGGGTTTGTGTTATTCGAACTGCACGCGACGAACGCGCCCGCAGCGGCGAGGGACACAAATCCCAGGGTAAGCCTACGCAGCATGTACTCTCCTTGGGTTATTGAACGGTGCCGTGTTCCCTTAGTGGGCCAAGTTTCCTGGAGCGACGGCGTTTGCCGGGGGCCCATGACGATGCGACCCGACAAACGTCCAGGCCGCGTATGCGGCCAAGACCAGAATCGCGACCGCAACGAGCGCGGTCACCCACCGCCGGCGAACGTAGGCCGGGCGACTGCTTTGGGTATCGATGATCTCTCTAGGCATAGTCTTAGCGATGAACCTTAAAGGGAGCGGCGTTCGGGTCGATTGATTTCCTGGGCGTTCACGCGCCGAAGCAACTCCCCGACGGTGACGAACTCGTACCCCGCACGACGAAAACGAGCCACGACTTCGGGCATCGCCTGAATCGTCGCGAGCTTTCCGCTATGCAAGAGGACGATTTCCGGCGCGGTCGCGTACTTCGCCATGTGCGCCTCGATCTGTTTGGGCGTGAGCGTCTTCCAGTCGCCCCCGTCGTCGGTCCAGAGCACGACCTGGTAACCGAGCGATTGGACGGCGTGCAGGGTAGCGATCGTATAGCGCCCATGGGGCGGCCGCATCAGCGTGCGAACGGAGGGGTCGTGGGTCAACGACCAGAGCACGTCGCGGACGCGGAGCACTTCTTCTTTCACCTGCCTGTCGGATTCTTTATCGAGATCCGGGTGCGAATAGGTGTGGTCGGCAACCTCGTTGCCGTCGGCCTCGATCCGGTGCGCGAGCTCGGGCCATTGTTGGGCATCGCGCCCGATCAAGAAAAATGTCGCCGGGACGTGGAGTGCATGCAATTGATGCAGCAGCAACGGCGTAAATATCGGATACGGACCGTCGTCGAACGTCAGCGCGATTAATTTCGGATAAGCGTTTTGCCCGGCCGCGAGCGGCGGCTGATGGGTTACCCGGTATAGCCGCGCGCTCAGATCGTTCGAGAATTCGTTATGAACGTTCATCGTCGGGGTGACCAGGGCGGGCCGCAACTCGTCGCTGCGACGGACCAGCAGATGCCAGCCGCCCAGGCCCAGCGCCGCGACGAACGCGAGAAGTGCGAAAAAGCGCATCCGCAACCGCTACCTCGGGCCCAGCTTTGCAAGATCGCGACCGACGATAACCGTCACGTCGCTGGTGGGGGCGTTCCCCTGCGTCGCGGCGCCCGCCTGAGCCTCGGTGCCGTCCGAAAGCACGGGGATCGAATGCAACGTTGCCGGTAACGCGTCGCGCACCTTCGCACCGGCAAACGTCGTCTTCGAGTGTTCGTGAATCGTGGTGACGCTATGGTCCTGGGTGGGCGCATTGCCGACGTTCCCGATCGTGAAACCGGCTTTACGCAAGCGCTCCGCGACGGCGTGCGCCGCCTCGGGGATCCCGCTCCCGTTCTCGACGTCGACGCGCAGCGTACCGGGTACGATCGCGGCGAGCGCCATCGCATCGGGCGAAGGCTCCGGCACCGGTGGGGCGATCAGCATCGATTGAACCAACTGCGCGCGCGCCGCGGTATCGGGCACGAGCGAATCGCCGTAATCGGGCAGATTGATGTCGGCGGTATACGGAACCTGTTTGGTTACCAGCGCGCCGGGGGCCATCTCCGAATAGTAATTCGCGAGCGAAAGCAATTCGTTGTCGGTGAAATCCGTCATGACGTCTTTGCGAAACACCGCCAGCAACGTCCCGGCGTGCATGAGGGTGTTGATGCGATCGCCCT
Organism: Vulcanimicrobiota bacterium; assembly: GCA_027315505.1. Taxonomy (GTDB): domain Bacteria; phylum Vulcanimicrobiota; class Vulcanimicrobiia; order Vulcanimicrobiales; family Vulcanimicrobiaceae; genus DAHUXY01. The sequence goes on from DAHUXY010000058.1 coordinate 3,396, forward strand.
TGAGTTTGGTAACGAGCGCGTGCAACACTTCTTGTTGGCGCATGATGCGGCACGGATCGCTGCACCAGTCGTGGCGAAAGCGCATGTAGCCGACGGCCTGATCGCCGGTGAGGTGTTGCATCCCCTCTTTGAGATGGATGTGCAAATGCCCCCACGAGTCGTCGTAGTTGATCGATCCGCCGACGCAATTCGTTTTCTCGCGCAAACAATCGGAGGTCTTTACATAGACGTCGACGCCGCCGATCGCATTGATCACGTCTTTGGTCGCATCGATGCGCAGCACGATGTAGCGATCGAAGCCCGGGATGCCGAGCCAGCCGGCAATAACCGACTTGGCTTCACTCACGCCGCCGTCGGCTTGAGCCTGGTTGATCTTGGCCTGCTGGCCGCCGGGCAACGTGGCGACCATATCGCGCGGTATCGAGAGCTCGTAGATGTGCTTGGTCGGGAAATCGAAATTGACCGCCCAGATGACGTCGCTGCGCGAGTTCGTCGAGAACTCGATGTCGTTGGACGTGTAGTCGTAATCCAAACCTTCAACCAGAACCAATAAGTTCGATTTTCCGAAAACCTGGTCGGGCGACCGTACGAAAGCATCCGTGATGAGTTGCATCGGGGTTTTGTGTTTGAACGCCGCGTACCCCACCAGAGCCGACGCGAGGCCGATGAACACGAGCCCCGCGACCAGCAAGACGCGCCGTAGAAGCGGCGCGTTCGATCGCCGCGTGCGCGGCGTTTCCGGCGATAGATGCTTACCCACCGATACTGGTCTCCCTCACGGTTGCACGTCCGTAGAAATCGAAGGCTCCGAGCCCGTCGAGCGTGACGGGGACGAACGCGCCGATCTGAGCCTCGCCGGTAAAGTAGATGCCCCCGTCAACGCCCGGGGCCTCGCCCTGGGAACGGCCGAACCACACCTGAGCCTGCCCGAGCGCGGCCCGGAACGGGTCGCTTTTGCGAAGCGGGCGGCGCTCCTCAACCAAGACGTTCACCTGGGAGCCCAACCGCGTCGACCGAGCGCGCTCCGAGGCCTGGCGCTGCGCTTCGCGCAACCGCACCAAGCGCTTGCGGCGCTCGCGCGCCGGAACCGCTCCGGCGAGCGTCGCGCCCGGAGTACCCTCTTCCGCGCTGTACTCAAAGAAGCCGACGCGATCCAGTTCGGCGCGACCAATCCACTCTTCAAGATAGGCCACATGTTCCTGCGACTCTCCTGGGAAACCCACGATAAACGTCGAGCGCATCGTGATCCCCGGGACGCGACGGCGGAACTCGTCGATGATTTCGAGATATCGCTCGCCGTTGCTCGGCCGCAACATCGCTCGCAGCACGTCCGGGTGCGCGTGTTGCAGCGGCATGTCCATATATTTGCACACCTTGGGCAAGCGAGCGATCGCCTCGATCAGTTCGCTATCGACCGTCGCCGGGTAAAGGTACAGCAGGCGGATCCAGTCGATGCCCTCGATTTCATGCAGGCTCTCGAGCAACTGCGCGAGGCCACCGCGGCGCATCCCCCGGTCGCGCCCCCACATCGACGTATCCTGTGCGATGAGCACCAGCTCGCGCGTGCCGCTTGCAGCGAGCGCCCGCGCCTCCTTCACGATCGATTCCTCGCTCCGGCTGCGGAACGCGCCGCGCAATTTGGGAATGATGCAGAACGTGCACGGGTGGTCGCATCCCTCGGCAATTTTCAAATATGCGGTGGCCCGCGGCGTCGTAATGAGACGCGGCAAAAAATCGTGCTCGGGCTCGGCTTCAAAACCCAGCCGGACGGGACGCTTGCCGGCTTGAACGTCGTCGAGCAATTCCACGATCCCGGCGTACGAGCCCGTGCCCACCACGCCGTCGATTTCGGGAATCAACGATTGTAATTGTTCGCCGTATCGCTGGGCTAGGCAACCCGCAACCACGAGTTGCTGGCCTTCGCGCTTCTGCTGCGCGTGCTCCAGGATGACCTCGGTCGACTCCGCCTTGGCGGGATCGATAAAGGCGCACGTGTTGATGATGACGGTGTCGGCTTGCAACGCATCCGCCTCAAGCTGCCACCCGGCCGCGCCGAGCTTGGCGATCATAACTTCGGTATCGACCAGATTCTTGGCGCATCCGAGGCTGACAAAAGAAACTGAGGGCAACGTGTTACCTGTAATTCACAAATTGGAGGGGGAGGTCGAAGTCCATCGCTTTCAAGGCGGCGATCACCGCTTGCAATGCGTCACGGTCCTTGCCGGAAACGCGCAGTTGCTCGTC
>DAHUXY010000065.1 GCA_027315505.1 Vulcanimicrobiota bacterium
ACGGGCGCGATGGCACCGCTGACCACGATTGCCGCGACGGCGAGCGCCTTGTGCGAAGATACGGGAACCTCGCTGGTCTTTACCAACGTGCGCAGCCAAGCCGAACGCCTCGCACACGAAATGCTGCAAACGCAGACGGAGCTGGAGACAATCGGCGAGGAGCCCGCGCCGCGGCGCTACGATTCGCGCATCGGCGTCCACCACAGCGCCCTCGAACGCAGCGTGCGCCATCGCGTAGAAGCGGCATTACGCGCCGGCACGCTGCGCACGGTCGTCTGCAGCTCCAGCCTCGAACTCGGCGTCGATATCGGATACATCGACCGCGTGCTGATCGTCGGCGGAGCGCGCGGGATGACCTCGACGCTGCAGCGCGTCGGCCGGGCGGGACATCGGCCCGATGCGATCGCGCGCGGCGTCGTGATCGCGCAGGATCGCGACGATATCATCGAGGCTGCCGCGACCAAACGCTGCATCGCCGACGGGGTTCTCGACGAACTGCAGATTCCACACGAGCCGTTGGACGTGCTCGCGCAGTGGATGGTCGCAAACGTCTGTTACGACCGCCGGGTAACGCTCGACGCCTTGCTTGAGATCGCGCGCCGCAGTTATCCGTATCGCGATCTCCAACGCGAGGAACTCGTTCGCTGCGCGCGCTATCTCAGCGGCGGCGGCGCGGGGGGCGACGAGGCGCACGTGCGGCGGCTCGGCTTCGACGACGAAGCCGTCTACGGCCTCGGCCGCGAGGTGTGCGCCGCATTCTTCGATAACGCCGGCACGATCCCGGACGAACAGCACGTGATGGTGCGCGCCAATGGTGGCGAGGTCGGACGCGTCGAGGAGGGGTTCGCGAACGAATTGCGCGAGGGCGACGTCTTCGTGCTCGCGGGTCGAAGCATGCGCGTCAAGGAGATCGGGCGCGGCGGCGTCGTTGCCGAACCATATCGCGGACGCCCGACCGTGCCGCAATGGAGTTCGCACATGAAAGGCGTTTCGCCGGCACTCGCGGCCGAGATTACGACGCTGCGCACGACGGTTGCGGAGCATCTGCGCGCGCGGAATCCGCAGCGCGCGCGAGCCTATCTGCGCGCGCGATACGCGCTACGGGGAGCCGAGGCGTCGCACGTGGTGCGGTACGTCGCGCAACAGCTCGCGCTCTCGGACGTCCCGACGCAGCGCCGCCCGATCCTGGAAGTGTACCGGATGGATCGCAGCCAAACCGTTGCGTTTCACACGTGCGCCGGGCGCCGCGTCAACGAGACCTTGGCGCGCGTCGTCGGAGCCCGCATCCACGCGCGGGCCCATATGAACACGACGCTGACTACGGACGACAACGGCTTTCTCGTGACGCTGCCGCCGGGAAAGACGCTTCCGGATGCGCTCTGGGCGTCGCTGCTGGGGACGGGCGATTTCGAACGGGATTTGGTGCAAGGGCTACGGAGTTCGCATCTGCTGCAAAATTATTTCCGTTACGTTGCGAACACCGGATTGCTCGTGTTGCGGCGCGCCGGCGGGCGCACGCAGCGTCGCGGCACGCAGCGCTGGAACAGCACGCGGATTTTCGAGCGGTTGTGGAAGGCCGATCCGCAGTTTCCGCTCTTGCGCGAAACCTTGCGCACGGTAACGCGCGATCTGCTCGACGCGCCCGAGGCGCTGGCGTATCTCGCCGCCATCGAAGGGAACCCTCGCGTGCTGCATCCTCCTGCGGCGACACCCTTTACATTCGGGATTGTCACCTCGTCGTTCGGCGATAGCGTGGTGTTGGACGACCGGGCCGAGATGGTCGAGGCCTTGCACGATCGCGTATTGGCGGTGTTGGGCGAGCGAGCGGGGCTCCCGGCCGGCGCGGACGGCGAGCCCATCCTGGAACTAACGTACGGATGAACGCGCCGACGCCCGCCGTTCCGACGGCGGTCTTGCAACTGGGCGCCGTCGCGCTCCCAAACGGCTTGCTCTGGCTGGAACGCTCTCGCGCGCTGGTCGTTGCCGACGCGCACTTGGCGTACGAAGAAGCGATCGGCGGCGCGTTACCGCTCTGGAGCACCGGAGAAGCGCTGGCGACGCTCGATCGGGCCATCGCGCGTGCCGGTGCGCGCGAGGTCATTTTTCTCGGCGATATCATCCACGGCAGCCGCATGAGCAACGGTGCGGCGGAGATCGTTCGCGATGCGCTTACGGCCTTACGCCGAGTCTGCGAAGTGACGCTGGTCGCCGGAAATCACGAGGGGCGCACGCGCGGCATCGCCGTCCTCGGCGAAACCGTGCTCTTCGCGGAGCGCGACGGGTGGCTGTTGGTGCACGGCGACGACGTGGCGCTGGGAGGCACCCGCCGCATCGTCGGGCACCTCCATCCCACGATTCCGCTCGGGGGCGGCAAAAGCGCGCCGGCGTTTCTCGCATCGGCGCGGTTGATCGTCGTGCCCGCGCTCACGCCGTATTCGAGCGGCTTGAACGTACTTTCGCGAGCCTGCGCGCAGGCGCTGCGCGCGTTCGATTGCTCGGCCGGCGAATTCGCGGTGGTCGCGTCGGGCGATAGCTGCGTCTATCCGTTTGGTTCGCTAACCGCCCTGCGCGCGGCGACTACCGGCGCGGGCGGCGGCGGCCGGTATGCGCGCAAGCGTCTTCGGCCGGGTTAGCGCGACGCGAGCCGCTCCAGCGCTGCGTACGACGCGGCGATGCAGGCGACCGAATCGATGGCGCCCTCCCGGAGGGCGCGCGAAAACGCCGCCAGCGGCAGAAGCTCGACCTCGATACATTCGCTGGGGTCGAGATGTTGCGGGTGGGTACGCTCGGCGTCGTACGCGATGTAGGCCGTCATCGTCGAGGTCGATCGCACCGGCTCGGCCGCCGCGTGCAGGAACATCTCCCACCGCGATGCGGTGTACCCGGTCTCCTCGGTGAGTTCGCGCTGGGCGCACGCGAGCGGGTCCTCCCCGGGATCCCGCGACCCGGCCGGGAGTTCGAGTGAGATGCTGTCGTTGCCGTACCGATACTGGCGGACGAGCACGACCTCGCGCTCCTTCGTCAGCGCGAAAACCATGACGAAGCCCTCCGATTCTCGCACGTAGTACTCGGAGAGCAAGGTACCGTTCGGGAGCTCAATCGCGTCGCGGCGCAGCCGCAGGTATGGGGAGTCGACCACGAGCGAGGACGAGCGCACGTGCCAGAGCGGTTTTTCCATGCGGATGGTATCGCACGAAGCGTTTGCCGATCCTGTCGCGAACTGCGAACCCTCGTGGAAGATTCTGTCATCGTCGTCGGCGCCGGAACCATGGGCGCCGGCATCGCCTTCGTCGCGGCGCGCGGCGGTTTTCCGGTGGAGGTCGTCGAGCCGGATGCGTCCGCTCGCGAGCGGGGCCGCGCCCGGGTCGAGGCCGACGCGTTGCGAGCGGGCGATGCGTCGATCCCCGCACGCATCCGGTGGATCGAAGCGATCCCCGAGCGCAGCGCGGCCACGATCGCGATCGAGGCCGTCCCCGAAGACGCTTCGCTCAAAATACGCATTGTGACGGAACTCGAGCGCGCGTTAGCCCCCGATGCGTTGATCGCAAGCAACACATCGTCGCTCAGCATTATCGAGCTATTTAGCGGCCTCGATCGTCCCGAACGCGCGATCGGCCTGCATTTTTTCAATCCGCCGGCGGCGATGAAGCTGGTGGAAATCGTCCGGACCGCGAGCACGGACGATCGCGCGATCGAACGAGCGCGAGCGTTCGTGGAACGCGGCGGCAAGAGTGCCGTGCTGGCCACCGACACGCCCGGATTCATCGTCAATCGCGTCGCTCGCCCGTTCTATCTTCAGGCACTGCGCGCCCTCGATAGGGGCGTCGCGCCGATCGAGACGATCGACGCGCTGGCGCGCGCGGCCGGTTTCCGGATGGGGCCGTTCGAGCTGATCGATGTGATTGGGATGGACGTCAATCTTGCGGTTAGCGAGTCGATCTACGAACGCACGGGCCAAGCGCGTTTGATTCCGCTCGACGTGCAGCGCGCGATGGTTGCGCAAGGCCGCCTCGGGAGAAAGAGCGGGGCCGGATTTTACGACTACCGTAACGGCGTACCGGAGCGTCTCGACTTGCGCGTCGATCCCCCCGAAGGGGAACCGATCGAGGACGAGGTCGTCGCGATCGTCGGCTTCGGTGGAATCGCCGACGAGATCGCGGAGCTTCTCGAACAGCGGTACGCGCACGTGCAACGCATCGAAAACGACGATTTGATCGACGAGTTGCGGCTCGATACGACGATGGTGATCGATACGGGCGACGGCACCAGCGATCGCGGCGAGATGGTGGCATCGATGGATTCGGTTCTCGGCCCCGAAACGGTCGTGTTCGTCGATGCGTATGCGACCGATACGCGTGCTGCGGCAAAGCGCATGCGCCATCCCGAGCGGCTGATCGGTTACGGCGTGCTCGGCAGTTTCGAATCGCAACGGGCCGTCGAAATCGCCGATTCGCCGGGGGCGAGCGACGATGCGTTAGCGCTGGCGCAAGAGCTGTTCGAACAACTCGGAAAGGGCGTCGCGCTGGTTGCCGACGAGCCCGGTCTCGTGCTCGGGCGCATCGTCGGATCGATCGTCAACGAGGCCGTGATCGCGGTGCACGAAGACGTTGCGACCGCCGACGATATCGATCTTGCCATGCGTTTGGGAACGAACTATCCGATCGGCCCGATTGCGTGGGGGCGCGAAATCGGCGGCGCTCGGGTCGCGCGCATCCTCAACCGGCTCGCGCAGGCCGAAGGCGATGCGTTCGCACCGCACCGTGCGCTCTGGGTTCTCGACGCGCTCGACGAGCCGGAAGAGGGGCTCGAGCCGCCCGCTCCGCAAGGCATCGGCGGAGGCCTCTTGTAGTGCTCGGCCGCGAAGTGTGGGTGATCGATGCGGTGCGTACCCCGATCGGGCGTTTGGGCGGCGCGCTCGCGCAGGTGCGCCCCGACGATCTCGCGGCGAGCGTCGTGCGCGCCGTCGTCGATCGCGCGGTCGTTCCGTACGACCGCATCGACGACGTGTTTTTCGGCGCCGCCAACCAAAGCGGCGAGGATAACCGGAACGTCGGGCGCATGGCCGCGTTGTTGGCCGGGCTTCCGGTGGAGGTCGCCGGGGCGACGTTCAATCGCCTGTGCGGCTCGAGCCTCGAAGCGATCAACGCCGCCGCGCACGCGATCGCCTGCGGCGACGCCGACATGATCGTTGCGGGAGGCGTGGAATCCATGACGCGCGCTCCCTACGTGCTGCCTAAAGCCGATCGCGCGTTCGGCCGCGACCAGTCGCTGGTCGATACGGTGCTCGGGTGGCGGATGGTGAATCCCGCTATGCCCGCGGAGTGGACGGTCTCGCTGGGCGAAACGGCCGAGCGCGTCGCCGACGAATACGGTATCGGTCGCGGCGAGCAAGATCGCTTCGCGCTCGAATCGCAGCAACGCTACGCGCGCGCGCTCGCATCGGGCGTCTGGGATGACGAAATCGTT